>NZ_SOHG01000042.1:0-17742 GCF_004403155.1 Cryobacterium sp. Hh7
GGTCTCGGGCGTGATCGCACCGGACCCACTCGCCACGAGAGAGCGTTCGACCCGGTCGAGGTCATCGACCAGAACCGAGGGGCGTAGGCCGTCGAGGACCTTCACGATCACGCGGGCCTGCTCCACTCCAAGCGCCCCGCCCTGCACAGCTTCCCCGACGACGGGATAGGTGGGTGTCAGGGGCCGACCGAGCAGCATCCGCTCACCCGCAGTCTTACCCAGCGACGCACGCTGCCGCACCTCACTGCGCGAAACCCGGGCCAGGGTCGAAACCAACACGAGGCCGCTACGGCAGCCCAGCCTACGCGCCAGAGACACCGCGCCCGCCGCTTCAATCTCGGTCTGCTGGGCCGTTTTCGCCACGGCCTTCTTAGCCGCAGACGCATCAAAGTACTCGGAACGACGCAGCACATCCGTCGTCGACAGCACCCGGGCCCCATCAACAACCCGGCCCACACTCTCCAGCGCGAGCAACATGCTCAAGGATTCTTCATCACCGAGCAGCCCGAAGGACAGCCCACCCAACGCCGCCAACAACGCATCCCGCGCCTGCTCCACCGCCACAATAGTGGNGAACTGACCTCGCTCGGGTTGTCCATGAACATGGGCGCCATTGCCTCCTTCCCATTATTCTACCCCAAATCGAACACAAAAGCGAGAGAAACTCAGACATATTCGAGACAGCATTTACACAGCTGAAGGTCGTGAACCTTGCTTCCATCTGCAGGAGAGTGATAATCGCTCGTAATACTCCGCCGAAGTCGGTTGGTGCCAACTTTTTGATGTCGAAACAATAAACGATTCTCAATCACGAATAGCCCCAGCGTCCGCGGCTGCTCCACCGCCCCGCGCACCAGCACCAGCACCGCGCCAATTCCGCATCGCCGATGTGCGCCCGTCAAGTTATTGAGACAATCTGATTGATTTTTCTTCTACGCCGCTGCCGTTTGGCGGGCATCGCGGTGAGCGGCCAACGCGACCGCGGGTTGGAGCCCTCCGTTGTGTGAATGAGGGCGCCGCCGGTTATACCGAGATTCGATATATTCCATCACCGCAGTCCTCGCGGCGCTGAAAGCCCGGTCACGTCCCGCTGAGTGGTGCTACACCCCGCACATCCGATCGAATGTCAGCCGACACTTATAAACCTGTCTCAGGCTCGGAGGCGTCACGATTCGCGGCGTGGCCTGCTCAGTGCCAGACTTGTACCATGGTGTTTTCACTGCCGATCCTCGATTTCTCTCAACTCGACGCTGGCGAAGCCGAAGCTGCGGTATTCCGCGCCGAACTCCTGCGCGTCACCCACGAGGTCGGGTTCTTCTACCTGACCGGCCACGGTGTCGACCCGCAGCTGACGAAAGAGCTCCTCGCCGTCTCCCGCAAATTCTTTGATCTGCCGGCCGACCAGAAACTCAAGCTGGAAAACATCCACAGTCCCCAGTTTCGCGGTTATACCCGCGTTGGCGGGGAGCTCACCGCCAACGCCGTTGACTGGCGTGAGCAAATCGATATCGGAGTAGACCGCGAGCCCGTGCCCCTCGCCGTCGGAACTCCAGACTATTGGCGCCTCGAGGGCCCGAACCTCTGGCCGGAGTCCTTGCCCGAGCTGAAGACCGTCGCCCTGCGCTGGAATGAGGAGCTGAGCCGCATCGCGCTTCGCCTGCTGCGCGCCTGGGCACTCGCCCTCGGCAGCCCCGAGAGCGTCTTCGACGCCGCTTTCGCCGAGAACCCGTTTCTCTTGACCAAGATCGTGCGCTATCCCGGCCAGCCGGTACGTGCCCAGGGTGTGGGCGAGCACCGCGACGGTGGAGTTCTCACACTGCTGCTCGTCGAACCAGACAAAGACGGCCTGCAAGTCGAGCACGATGGCGAGTGGATCGACGCTCCCCCGCTCGACGGCGCCTTCGTCGTGAACATCGGCGAAATGCTCGAACTGGCAACGGATGGCTACCTCAAGGCGACCTTGCACCGCGTTTTCTCCCCTGAAGACGGGTCCGACCGCATCTCCGTGCCGTTCTTCTTCAACCCTGCACTCGACACCGTAATGCCGCGACTGCAGCTCGACGAGAGTCTGACTCGCGAGGCCCGCGGGCTCTCTGCCGACCCGACCAACAGCCCCATTCTCGAGACGACCTACGGTGACAACGCCCTGCGCTACCGCTTACGCGCCCACCCCAACGTGGCTGCGGCCCACCACGCCGATCTGATCTAACCCCAGATAACAGATGATGCCCGGACCGAGACAACCGTCATACGCGTTACCGAAACCGTCTACTCGATGATGACCTCCTTCCGGGTCTGAATAGCATTAGAGCACTAAATCCCAAAGTGAGCTGCTGCGGATATCTCGGACAGTGGGCCCTCTTAAAATGAAGGTCTACTGAAAGTAGAGATCAGCATTACCGCAGCACGTGGGCGTTTCACCCAGGAGTTCAAAGACGATCGGAAAGTCCCGCTGTTCTGGGCCGTGACCCTGCACAAACCCAGCCAGGGCCGTTTCGACGAGCGGATGGCTCGGACACTCGGCTCGGTCCACGGCTGGGTGCCGACCATCACCGTCACCAGCTGCATCGTTGTCGCCGTCGCCGCGCAGCTTCGACTGGACGTGCTGAGGCACCTGTGACGGGCATCCGGCTGGCCTGACGCGGATCCCTCGGCTCAGATCGGATTTGCCGAGCGGCTTTCTGTACTCAGCAGCACGACCACGGCATCGGAAGTCAGCGACGCTGCGGTGCGTCTGCCCGGATCGCCTGCGATTGCGCGCATCGCCGCCAGGGACGACGCGCCGCACGGGCCGGCGTCCACCCCGAGCTGCTCGAGGTCGTGCACAGCGCGCCGCGTGTCGTCCTCCGAGACGGTGACTGCGGCATCCAGGCCGTCGATCAAATATGGCCAGGAGTTGCTCGACGGCGTGCCGCAGTTGAGGCCGGCCATGATCGTGTAGGAGGTCGGCACTGAGGTGAGCGTACCGGCTTGCAGCGAGACGATGACGGATGGTGCGTTCTCGGGTTCGACGCTCAGCACTGTCGGAGCCGCGGCGACTCCATCCGGTCGCGAGCGATAGTGGCGGATGGCCGCCTCAGCCAGGGACCCGACACCGACGGGAACCGTCACCAGGTCGGCGAGAAGCCCCAATTCCCCCAGCTGCGTGTCAGCCTCACTGAAGATGGTCGAGTAGCCGTCGACGATAAGCTGCGGTACCTGCTCATAGCCGGGCCAGGCGGTGTCCTGGATGTGGAGTGCACTCTCCCCCGCCGACTCGACATAGGCGCGGGCGGCAGCCACCACGCCGTCGTACGGTGCGTCCACCCCAAATACCCCCGCACCCTCCGATTCGATCGCCGCCCAGGGGAGCTTCGACAGGTAGTTCGAGACGAAGATGCGCGCGGGCAGGCCGAGCAGCCGCGCCATATGGGCGACCGCGCGTCCGTGGTTGCCGTCGGTCGCGGCGACCAGGGTGAACAGTGCCTGCGCGGTCAGCCGGTCGCGCAACTCGTCCAGCGGAAGCGCCGCATCCGGCGACCCTACCCGAGCCGACAGCACACGGGACACCGCGTACGACGCGCCCATCATCTTGAACGCCGGCAGGCCGAATCGGAACGATTCGTCTTTCACGAACGCACGGCCGACCCTCAACTCGTCGGCCAAGGCGGAAACCTCCGTGAGCGGGCTCGGCCGGTAGTCGGGCAGGCTGCGGTGGAATTGCAGGATCGAGTCGTCCACAGCATCCGTTCGCCACCGTCTGGCGGCCGGGTTGGAGTAGAAATTGTCAGTCATGCTACCTCTACTTTTCCTAAAGAGTTCGTTCCGCAATAGTCGATGATGACGCCGTGGAGCACGCGGGTGACGGTCTCCAGAGACTTGCGCTCGTATGGTGAATTGAGACAGAGATAAGAAGAATCTGTTTCATGACTAATCGTCTAAAATTCCCCCCTTCCAGTTCCAGTCCGAGTTGAGCAGACTTCTACGTTTGCTGTTGGTGTCCCCGGAGGTCGGCAATGAAATTCACGTTCTCCCGTGGGCTGGCTGCAGAAGAGTCGCGGCCATCGTGATGATCGTGATTTTCCCGGCCCTATTCGTGCCGAGAATGCCACGATCTCGTCCGGTTTGATCTGCCGGGGGAGATTGCACCCCGCCTCAATCGAGTTGGCAGGACAATGGAATGACCAGCGAATAGGGATCAGCTTTGGCGGACGAAGCCCGTCAGTCAACGGTGGGCTCGTCGAGTAATGCGGCCGCGTACATCGGCCGGGCGGCGTCGGCACTGGGCGGATGGAACAGCCCGGCCGTAGCATCCCGGAACAGGCGGTTAAGCTCGTCGCTGTTGTTGAATCCGCTGCCACTTGCGCACATCAGCGCGGTTTCGGTCGCGTGCCGGGCCACGTTCGATGCGTTGATGCGCGCGCTGACCAGACGCAGTGGCCAGCCTGCGCCGTGGTCGATGAGGTCGTCGAAGTCGCGAGTGTAGGCATCCAACTGCGCGGGCACGGCCATGTACGCCATGAGGGCGTCGGCCAGGCGTGCCCGGAACTCCGGAACCTGGGCGTAGGTAGTGCCGTTCTTGGCCGACTTCCGGCTTTTCAGCCCCGCGGCGCCCAGATCCAGCGCACGGCGCGCGACACCCGTGTACACAGCCCCGATCAGCAGTTGAAAGTTACTCGTGATCGCGAACGTCAACAGATCGGGGTATCGCCCCGTCGGAATTCTGCGAGCGACCTTCTCCGGCCGCATGCGCACGTTCTTCAGGATCGTCGCACGGCTCTGCGACGCGCGCATACCGAGCACGTCCCACTGGTCCGACACGCTGATGCCCTCCGCGCTCCGCTCGATGAACCCGTACACGAGCCTCGGGTTGTCGGCATCGGTGCTGTCCAGCCCGTGGGTGATCAGGCGCGTCCAGACCGGCGAAAGTGAGGTGAAAACCTTCACCCCGGTCAGCAGATAACCGCCGTCCTCCTGCGGCTGAGCAACGGTGTTCGACCCCTGCAGTACCCAGTCGTTGGCTGGCTCGCTCACCCCGAACGCGAAGATCTCACCGGCCATCGCCTCGTCGAACACGTACGTCAGCGACCGGTCGCCGCGCTCGAACATCGCACGTACAACCCCGACGCACATCAGGTGCATGTTTACGGCGAGGGCCGTCGCGGGCGCTGCCGTGGCCAGACGCTGCTGCAGCCGAGATACTTCGTTGAGGCTCAGACCCGCGCCGCCGAACTCCTCCGGCACAAACAGGGTGAGATAGCCTTGCGCTGTGAGCTCGGCGAGGTCCTCATCGAAGAAGCGGTTTTCCCGATCGTAGATGTCGGCCCGCGCGCGGAAACGGCCCAACAGGTCGTCGGGCAGGTACGTCGAGGCCAGCTCTGCGTGTCGGGTTTCCCGATCTGACATGTCTGCTCCTTCGTCATGCATTGGCGCGTCTGATCAGTACCGCGCCGTTGTGGCCGCCGAACCCGAACGAGTTCGACAGCACCGTGTCAACACGCTGTCGGCGGGCCTTGCCGGCCACGATATCCCAGCCCGCGAACTCGAGGTCGTCGAGGTTGCGAGTGGGCGGTAATACCTCGTCACGCAACGACTGCACGGCGATGATTGCCTCCACCACCCCGGACGCGCCGAGGAGGTGGCCTGTGCTGGACTTGGTTGCGCTGATCGGGATGCTGCGAGCTCGATCACCGAGCGCGGCATCCATCGCGTTCAGTTCGGCGGCATCACCGGTCGGTGTTCCGGTGCCGTGTGCGTTGATGTGGTCGACGGCATCCGGCGTGACGCCGGCGTCGGCAAGGCAGACTCGCACAGCTTGCGCCGCTCCTCGACCTTGTGGATGCGGTGCGGTCGGGTGGTACGCATCGCTGGCCGCCCCGAAACCGGCCAGCTGGGCTAATACGGTAGCCCGGCGGGTGCGCGCGCCCTCCTCGGACTCGAGAAGGATGGCGGCGGCCCCGGCCGACATTACGAAGCCGGAGCGTGCCCGATCGAAGGGGCGGGATGCGGCGGCGGGATCATGCTCGTACCCAGCTGCCAGGGCGCGTATGTTCGCGTTCGATGCGAGATTTACCGGGTTCAGGCAGTCCTCGACACCGACGACGAGGACTGCGTCGGCGTAGCCGTGGCGGATGCGGCGCATCGCCTCCCCGAGACCAATCGCGCCGCTCGCGCACGTCGCCGATACGCTCTGTGCCGGCCCGAATGCCTGGTAGCGCTGGCTGAGTAGGGCCGCCGCCGCGTCGGGTGCACCGTAGATCGCGAGGGTCAGTGGCACTGCTCGGGGGCCGCGCTCGTCGAGGGCGCGGGTGGCGTGCTGCATGGCGGTGACCGGTCCGGAGCCCGTGGCGGCGATCACCGCGAATCGGTGCGGGTCCCACGGCATCTCGCCGGTTCCGGGCGTCCAGCCTGCCTGCGCCAGCGCCTGGTCAGCGGCCGCGACGGCCCAGTGTTGGCTGCGGCTCAGCCGACGGGCAAGGCTCGGTGCGAGGACGCTGGATACCGCGAACCCGTGCACCTGTCCGCCGATGCGCACGGCGAGGTCGGCGAATTCGGGATCATCAAGTGTCGTAATGGCGCTGCGGCCGTGGCGGACGGCATCCCACATCGTCGGCACATCCAAGCCGCTCGGGGTGATCGCCCCGAGCCCGGTGATGACCACGCGGCGCCGATCGCTCACAGCCGCACGGCCTCTCCCCGCGCGACGAGCTGCGCGGTGGCGGCGCGGCGAATCTTTCCGCCGATTGTGCGCGGCAGCCGCTCGACCCAGTACCAACGGCGTGGGACGAATTGCGGGGCCAGGTTGTGCCGCGCGTGCGTGAGCAGCTGGCCCTTGTTTGGCGTTTCACCCTCGATGACGAGGGCGATGACAGTGCCCAGCCGTTCGTGCGGAAGCGCCACGGCGCAAATCGCGCCCAGGCGCGGCATCCCCTCGAATGCGCGTTCCACCTCCGGTAACGCCACCTTGTGTCCGCCGGTGACGGCGATGTCTCCGGCGCGGCCCACCAGAACCAACGCACCGTCGACCAGCCGGCCGTGGTCATGTACGGTTGACCAGCCGTCGGAGCCCTTCAGCACGGCATTTGTCGTACCGGCGATGTAACCGTCGGAGCAAGCGGCGGCCCGGATCCACAGCGTGCCGGGCTCGCCGTCGGGCAGCTCGGCGCCATCCTTGTCGCGAATACTCGCCTTGACACCATCGTAGATGTTGATAGTTGTGCCGTCACCGTCGCGGGTGTCACCGATGAACCCAATCTCAGCTGCACCGTAATAACTGATCAGCCGCACATCGGGCAGCACGTCGGCCAGACCCGCACGAAGAACGGCGGGTAGATTCGCGCCGCCAGTGACGATCAGTTCGAGCGTGGTGAAGCGGGCGGGGTCACGACGGGCGGCATTCACCAGTGCCTGCACGACGGCAGGGACCGTAACGACGCGGGTGATCTTCTCGTCGAGGATGCGCGCGGCCATTTCCAGCGGATTGAACACGTCCGCCATGTGCGCGCTGCCTCCGGAGGCGAGGCACTCGATCAGCGCGTAGAGAGTGAGGCTGTACGACACTGGGCCGGGCGCGAGCGTTGCGACGCCGGGCCGTGGTTCCAGGTGCGCACTGGAGATCGCGAAGTTCTCGCGGTACTGGTGCCGCGTCTTCAGGAATGCCTTGGGGTTGCTCGTCGTGCCCGATGAGAACAAGAGGAGGAAAGGCTCGTTGCCGTGCCGCACCGTCGGTGCTGCCGCCGCCGTGGCAGATGCCTCGCGCTGCATGAAGTCGGCCAGCGGCTGGATCGTACCGGTCCAGCCGCGCGCGGCGAGGGCATCCGCAAGGTCGGTAGCATCACTGATCACCACACCGATTCCCGTGGCAAGAATGACGCCGACCCTGTGCTCCAGCGGCCACCGTGGGTCGATAGTCGCCGACACAGCGCGGAACCCCGCGAGCCCCGCGATGATGCGTGCCGTATGGAACGCTGATGCGATGCTCACGGCCGTGATCGGGATGCCGCCGGTTTCAGCGGCGGGTACGGGCGGCGTGTGCTGCCTCCGGTGAAGTTCCTCCACGGCGGCGAACATGTACCGGGAATCCTCAACGAGTTGCGCATACGTGAGCCGAATATCAGCTGCAACGATCGCCAGCTGGTCCGGATACTGCTCGGCGACTTCCAGCACGGTCCGCGTAATCGGCACCCGCGACCCCCTTGCGCGACCACGCCCTGGATCGATGCGATCAGTCTAATCCCCACCTAATCCTCAATCGACCGGTCTGCGTGGGTTGTGACGGCGTGGTGACCCGAGCGTTCTGCTCTGATGGTCAGGCTCGATCCGGCTCAGCGCAGCTGATTAGAGCAGATCGTCTCCGACCTGCTCGAGCGGGTCTGGACTTTCTAGTCCGAAGATTCCGGATGCGAAGACGGTTGATCGCCGCCGGCAGTACGACGACGCTCGTGGTGAAGACGGAGTGGCGTTCTGGTTCGCTGAACACCACCGGTCACACTGCCGCGCTGGGAACCCGTTCGGCGCCGTCCCCGGCCCGGCCACCTCACCCACCAGCAGTGCCGGATGCCACCGCCTCATCAAAGAATTCGGGGCGCGGATCATCACCGACGCGACCGACGCCGCCGAACTGGAGGAGCCAGGGTCGGCCAGCCTTCGGGCTGGCCGGCGAGGGCCGCGTCGACACCCAGCCCGACGAAACGTGCACTGTTACCCGCTATGCCGACAGCAACGCCTAACCGAGGAGACTCATCATGACCATCACCCACATCACCCAGCTCCGCGCCCTCCGCATCGGCTTTCTCACGGAGCTTGAACCTACTTTCATTGCGACGGTTGACCTCGCGGCGGTGGCTAATGGCCAATCGTCGCCACCACCACCACCACCACCACCAAGGACGGATTCGACAGAGCCTGCAACCTCTACCTCGACAGCACGACAGCACGACAGCACGACAGCACGACAGCACGACAGCACGACAAACTCAACGTAAACTCCCGAGAACTCGCGATACGCAACGCCAGCGCTGCCGCACTCGCGGCGAGCGTCCAGCAGGGCAGGGCTACCATCCGAAGATGGGCAAATTTTTGGACAGCTGGCGCTCGCACCTTCTGGTGACGCTGTCGGGCAACAGCGAAGGCCGGCCGAAATGGGTCGGCCAGATCGCGACGGGCGACGACGCCGGGTACTTCGGCCCGGGCAGCGCGGCCTGGGCGGTGCACGGCGGAATGGCGACCATGGTCGCCGGCATTCGGGCCCTGCTCATGCAGACGCTGCACCCGGGCGCGATGGCCGGGGTGCACGACTGGTCGCGCTATCACGAAGACCCGCTCGGCCGCCTGTCGGGAACGATTCAGTGGCTCGTCACCGTGACCTTCGCGGACACGGTGGTGGCTCAGCGCGAATCGGGCCGGGTGGCTCACTTTCACGAACGCGTCGCCGGAACCTACCTCGATGCGCGGGGCAAGGAACGGCCGTACACCGCGGGTGACCCCGAGCTTCTCTCGTGGGTGCACGTGGTCTTCACCGACGCCTTCCTGCAGGCCCACCTGCTTTGGGGCGACGCCATTCCCGGCGGTGCCGACGGCTACGTCAACGAATGGGCCACGGCCGGCGAGCTGATCGGCGTGCAAAATGCTCCACATTCGGCCAGTGAACTCGCCGCCCAGCTGGAGGCCTTTCGCAGCGCCGGAACCCTGAAAAGCGACGCCCGCGTGGCCGAGGCGGTGCGATTCATCCGCTACCCGCCGCTCAGCCGTGGCATGCTGCCCTTTTACCGCATCATGTTCGCCGGGGCCGTCGCATCGATCCCCCGCGAGTATCGCGACATGCTCGGTCTGAAACGCTCCCGACTGCCCTCCCTCTGGGCCACCCGCCTCGTTCTGGGCGTCGTGCGCACCCTGCTCGGCCCTTCGTCGACCTCAGAGGATGCTGCCCGCGCACGTTTGGCGCGCATCACACGCACCGACCAGCTCGCTCCCGAGACGTAGCCTCCGCGCGGGCCTCGATCGACTGTTACTCGGTAAGATCAGGCCCTGGCGCCGGAAGGCATTCCACACACCGTGATCGAGTACTGCGGTAGTGACTTCATCGGCGTGCAGATTGACCTCGTCGGGGCGGGCGACAGCGGATACACCGACACCCCAGCACTCGCCCTATCAGCACCCTCTCCTGACCCAGCCCTCGAATGGGTGCCGTCCGGGCCGGGTCCGGTTACGCCTCGGGCACGAAGAACGCAGCCGTAGCCGCGCTGAGCGCTTGGGGATCGTTGACGTGGCAGAGTTCCCGCGCTGAGTGCATCGACAACAACGGCACGCCAACGTCGACGACGCGGATGCCGAGCCGGGTCGCGGTCAGTGGTCCGATGGTCGAACCGCAGGGAACCGTGTTGTTGGAGACGAATTCCTGGTACTCGACGCCCACCTGGGCGCAGGTACGCGCCCACAGGGCCGCGCCATGGGCATCCGTTGCGTAACGCTGGTTGGCATTGATTTTAAGCAGCGGGCCGCCGCCGAGAATGGGCACGTTCGCCGGGTCGTGGCGCTCGGGGTAGTTCGGGTGCACGGCATGTCCGGCGTCGGCGGAGAGGCACCAGGACTCGGCGTAGGCCTGCAACCGCTCCGAAACGGATGCGCCGAGACCGGCGCCGATCCGGGTGAGAATGTCATCGAGCAGTGGCCCGCTCGCGCCGGAGCGGGACTGCGAGCCGAGCTCTTCGTGGTCGAAGGCGGCCAGCACGCTGATCGGGCCGGTGGCGTGCTCGCTCGTCAGGATCAGGGCGCGCAGCCCGGCGTACACCGAGGTGAGGTTGTCGAGGCGCCCGCCGGCGAACAGCTCCTGGCCGAGACCGAACGTCGCCGGAGGGTTGGTGTCTGCGGTGAGAATGTCGTAACCGGCAACATCCGCTGCCCGAAGACCGGCCAGACTGGCCAGATGAGCCAGCAGGTCGGCCTCGGCGGCATCGCCGACGCCGAAGACCGGCGTGAGGTGGCGTTGCTTGTCGAGGGTCAGACCGTTATTGACCTCGCGGTCGAGGTGCACCGCGAGCTGCGGGATACGCAGGAACGGTCCGGTGCGCACCAGATGCTCAACGCCATCGCGGGTGACCAGCCGGCCGGCGAGCTCGAGCTCGCGGTCGAGCCAGGAGTTCTGCAGGGGCCCGCCGTAGACCTCGACGCCGGCTTGCAGCCAGCCGTGTGCGCCGATCGTGGGTTTGGGCTTGAGCTTGAACCCCGGGGAGTCGGTGTGCGCGCCGAGGATGCGGAACGGCGTGGTGGGCCCGGCGTCGGTCGACTGGGACCAGGCGATGACGGCGCCGTCACGCACGATGTAGCAACGCTCTGCAGCATCGATCCAGTTGTCTGACTCGCTCAGCCGGGTGAAACCGGCCGCGTCGAGGCGCCGGGCGACCTCGGCTGCGGCGTGGTACGACGACGGTGAGGCTTGCAGAAAAGCAGTGAAATCGGTGATGTAGTCGGGCGTTGCATCCATTCCTCCATCCAACCACTCAGGTCGGGCAGCGGATGCCGTGGGCGTGATCTACCCGGCGACCGGCGCCTCGGATTGCAGGGCCGCTCGGGCGAAAGCCGCGCCGCCAACGGTGACAGCGCTGCGGTCGCCGTGCCAGGCATCGGTCTGCTCGAACACGCTGAGCCGGTTGAGCAGGCGCCACTTGGTGTCGACGAGGTGCCAGACCGAGTCCGTCGTCGGTTCCTGACCGTCGGACTGCACCCAGCCGAGTGAGCCGAGCGCGCGCGCGAGGGTCACCAGATAGTCTTCGCGTCGGGTGAGGCTGCGGGTCGCGACGAACAGCAGCAGCAGTCGGGTGGCATCGCTCACGGCGGCAGTCCGACTGTGGTGGATGGTGCGGGCGAGGTGCCACCACAGTTCGCGCGGATTCCCGGCAAGGGCGCGACCCTTCTTGGTGAGCAGCAGCATCCCCTTGCTGATGCGCAGCAACCCGACATCGCGCAGGTGCCCGCGCAGCTCCTGCAGCGGGCTCAAGTGGACTTCGCGGTTGACGCTGATCGGCCAGCCCCAGTCGAGCGCGGCGGCTGCCTCCACGACGACGGCCGGCGGCAGGTGTCCGGCCTGAGTCAAACGGATGCCGTCGGTGCCGACCCGGTTCAAAATCCACTGCGCTTGCGCGACCATGCGTGCCATGGCTCGTTCCTGCAACAGGATCGGGTCTTTGACCCGGGCCTGGCCGATGAGTCGGCGAAAACCGACGACCGCCTGTTCCGGCAGCCGCGTCTCGATCTCCTGAATCACGTTCACCCACCGAGCCTACTGAGCGATGTCGCTCAAAACTGACGGATGCCCCGCGACACGCACACTGGACCGGTCTTCGAGAATCTATCGCGCGGGTTCTGCGGCTGTTTGGTCAGCGAAACGTTGTCGTGCTGCCGGATCGACCGGCCCCTATCCGCCGTGGTGGGACTTGACCAGCAGCACAACGCCGAGCCCCAGCCACCACAGCATTCCCAGCGGGATCAGTGCCAGGGAGGCAACCCAAAGAAACCCGGGGAGGTCGATACCTGCTGCCGTCAGGAATGGACCAGCCATGAGCATCACGAGCCGGAGGCCGGCGACTAATCCCAGGACGCATAACCAGATCGGAAGGGCGCGGGAGCGTGCCCCCGCCACACAGATACCCACCGACCAGGGTCTAGCGATGACAGAACAGTACGCGCACGGACGCCCGACCGGAATGGGCTCTCCCGGCGATTTTCAGTGCGTCGAGCAGCATTCCGCGCCCGCAAACCCGAGGGCGGGCGGGACTGTCGGTGGTATCTGGCACCCTTGAAGAATGACCGACACCCGCGCATCCGCTCTGGCCATTCTGCGCACCCTGGTGGGTCGGGACGACGCCTCCTGGCACGACGGCCAGTACGAGGCGATCGAAACCCTGGTCGACCAGCGCCGCCGCGCACTCGTCGTGCAGCGCACCGGGTGGGGCAAATCGGCCGTGTATTTTGTGGCGACCCTGCTGCTGCGACGCCAGGGCGCCGGCCCGACCATTCTGGTCTCGCCGCTGCTCGCACTGATGCGCGACCAGGTTGCCGCGGCGGCGCGAGCCGGGGTACGAGCGGTGTCGATCAACTCGTCGAACGCGCACGAGTGGGCCGACGTGCTGCGTCAGCTCGATGCCGACGAGGTTGACGTGCTGCTGGTGTCGCCCGAACGGCTGAACAATCCGTCTTTCCGCGATGAGCAGCTGCCCGCTTTGATCGCCCGCGTCGGCCTGCTCGTGGTCGATGAAGCACACTGCATCTCGGACTGGGGCCACGACTTTCGCCCGGACTACCGTCGCCTGCGCGACCTGATCGCCCGGATGCCGACAGGGGTGCCGGTACTCGCCACGACGGCGACCGCCAACAGCCGGGTCGTGCAGGATGTCGCGGAGCAGGTGGGTATGGTCGCCGCTGGTTTTGGTGCCGGCACTGGCGCCGCAGAGGTCGTCACGATTCGCGGCCCGCTCGCCCGTTCTTCGCTGCGCCTCGGCGTGCTGCGCCTGCCCGACTCGCGTGCTCGACTGGCCTGGCTGCTCAGCCACCTCGGCGATCTGCCCGGTAGCGGCATCATCTACACCCTCACCGTGGCGGCGGCCGAAGACACCGCCCGGCTGCTGCGTGAGGCCGGCCACGCGGTGCGCGCCTACACCGGGCAAACCGATACGGCTGAGCGCGAAGAGTCCGAGGGGCTACTCAAGACCAACCAGGTCAAGGCGCTCATCGCCACGAGTGCCCTCGGCATGGGATTCGACAAACCCGACCTCGGTTTCGTGCTGCATCTGGGGGCGCCTTCCTCCCCTGTTGCGTACTACCAGCAGGTGGGACGTGCCGGTCGTGCCACCGCCTCGGCCGACGTGCTGCTGTTGCCCGGCACCGAGGACGAGGCGATCTGGCACTATTTCGCGACCGCTTCGATGCCCAATCAGGCCAAGGCCCTCGCCGTGATCGGCGCGCTCGAAGCTGCCGGCGCACCCCTGTCGACGCCGGCGCTCGAGGCCAGGGTCGACCTTCGGCGCACCCCGCTCGAACTGCTGCTCAAGGTGCTCGACGTCGACGGCGCCGTGCACCGGGTCAAGGGCGGCTGGCAGTCCACCGGGCAGCCCTGGGTCTACGACTCCGAACGCTACGAACGCATCGCCGCCGCGCGGCTCGGCGAACAGCGGGCGATGCTCGAATTCGAAAGCACCACCGGCTGCCGCATGGAATTTCTGCAGCGCGCCCTCGACGACGATACCGCCGTGCCCTGCGGCCGCTGCGACAACTGCCAGGGCTCCTGGTATCCGGTCGACCTGGCCGAGGGAGCAGCCACCACGGCCGCGCAATCGCTCGACCGGGTGGGCGTCGCGATCGACGTACGCGCCCAATGGCCCACCGGCATGAGCAGCCTCGGCGTCGCGGCCACCGGCAAGATCCCCCTCACCGAACGCGCCGAACCCGGCCGCGCGCTGGCCCGGCTGACCGACCTCGGCTGGGGCGGCCCCCTGCGAGATCTCTTCGCCACCGGTGCAGCCGATGCTGCCGCCCCGCCGGCCATGCTGGCCGCCTGTGTGCGGGTGCTCGCCGAGTGGGGGTGGGCCGATCGACCGGCGGCTATTGTCTCGATGCCGTCGCGGCAGCATCCGCTTCTGATCGATTCGGTGGCCCGGTCGTTGTCCGAGGTCGGCCAATTGCCCTGGCTCGGCGCCCTGGACTGGGCGAACGGCGGCCCGACCGGCGAGCCGGGCGGAAACAGCGCCTACCGGCTGTCCAGCGTCTGGGACCGCTTCATGGTGGGGCCTGACCTCGCCGAAGCGCTCGCACCGTTCGCCGGGCGCCCTATTCTGCTCATCGACGATCTGGCCGACAGCCGCTGGACCGTGACCGTGGCGGCCCGCGTGCTGCGCCAGCACGGCGCCTCGGCCGTGCTGCCGTTCACGCTCGCACTGCGCTCGTAGCCGCTGGGCGTTGCGTCGTGGCCGACAAGCGCTGCTTTCGTAGCCAACCAGCGCTGCCATCGGGCGTAACCGGAATATTCGAGCCCGCCAGCGCCTTGTTACGCTGAGGAAGCCACTACTCGCGGCCTCCGCACATTCTGGGGCAGCACCCGCACGACCCGTGCTCACCCCCACTAGTTCGTTAGGCGTTTTTCATGAAGCTCAGATTCATTCCGGCCGCTTTGCTTTCCATCGTCGCCCTCACCCTGACCGGCTGCTCGGCCTCCAGCGCCGACAACGCAGCGGACAGCACGACCGGCACCGACAATTCGCTCAGCAGTGTGCTCGACGCCGGCACCCTCGTGATCGGCACCGAGGGAACCTACCGGCCGTTCTCGTTCCACGAAGACGGATCCGGCGAACTGACCGGTTATGACGTCGAAGTCGCTCGCGCCGTCGCCGCCGAGCTCGGCGTTGACGCCAAGTTTGAAGAAACCCAGTGGGACGCCATCTTCGCCGGCCTCACCGCTGGCCGCTGGGACACCATCGCCAACCAGGTGTCCATCACGCCGGAACGCCTGGACGCCTACAAGTTCTCCACGCCGTATACCTACTCCACCGGCGTCATCGTGGTTCCGTCCGACAACACCTCGATCACCTCGTTCGCGAGCCTCGACGGCAAGACCACCGCGCAGTCGTTGACCAGCAACTGGAACACCCTCGCTACTGAGAGTGGCGCCACCGTTGAGGGCGTTGAGGGCTGGGCCCAGTCGGTCGCCCTGGTCGAACAGGGCCGAGTGGATGCCACGGTCAACGACAAGCTGACCTTCCTCGATTACCAGAAGACCAACGGCGCCGACAACCTGAAGATCGCCGCCGAGACCGAGGAGCGCTCGGAGAGCGCGTTCGCCTTCGCCAAGGACGGCACGGCCCTGGCCGACGCCGTGAGCGAAGCGCTCGCCACCCTCAGCGCCGACGGCACGCTGGCCGAGCTCTCGGACAAGTACTTCGGCGCCGACGTCAGCCAGTAAACCGACACGTCGATGATCCAACCTGATTGGGATTTGTTCCTCAGCTCGCTGTGGCCAATGTTCGACGGCGCGGTGCGCGGCACGATTCCGCTCGCCCTGATGTCGTTCGCGATCGGGCTCGTGCTCGCGATTGCACTGGCATTGATGCGGTTGTCGACCCGCCGATGGCTGTCCGGAATCGCGCGCGGCTACATCTCGATCGTGCGCGGCACTCCGCTGCTGGTGCAACTGTTTGTGATCTTCTACGGGCTGCCGTCGATCGGCGTGACGATCGATCCGTGGCCGAGCGCTGTGGTCGCCTTCTCGATCAATGTGGGTGGCTACGCGGCCGAGGTCATTCGGGCTGCGATTCTCTCGGTACCCAAGGGCCAGTGGGAAGCGGCCTACATGATCGGCATGTCGCACCGTCGGGCTCTCACCCGCATCATCCTGCCGCAGGCAGCCCGGGTCTCGGTGCCGCCGCTGTCGAACACCTTCATCAGCCTGGTGAAGGACACCTCGCTGGCCTCCACGATCCTGGTCACCGAGCTGTTTCGTGAGGCGCAGCAGATCGCGGCTTTCAGCCAGGAATTCATGCTGATCTACCTCGAAGCAGCATTGATCTACTGGGTCATCTGCCTGGTGCTTTCCACCGGCCAGGGTTTTCTCGAAAAGCGATTGGACCGCTATGTCGCCCGCTGATCTCTCGCCCGGCTTTGCCGCCGGCGAAACGGATGCCGCTCCCCTGCTGCGCGTGCGCGGCCTGCAAAAAAGTTTTGGCAGCAACCGAGTCCTGGAATCGGTAGACCTCACCGTGGGTCGCGGCCGGGTACTCGCGCTGATCGGCCCGTCCGGCTCGGGCAAGACCACGATCCTGCGCTGCTTGAACGGGTTGGAATTACCCGACGGCGGCACGATCGACGTCGCCGTCGCCAGCGCGAGTGACCGGGGTCCGGGCGGTTCAGCTGCCGGCCGGGGCGAGCGCTCGGCCGCACCGTTGACCATCGATTTTGCGGCGAAAACCTCACCGAAAGAGTTGGCCAGCCTGCGCGACCGGTCGGCGATGGTCTTCCAGCACTACAACCTGTTCCCGCACAAAACCGTGCTGCAGAACGTGATCGAGGGACCGGTAATCGTGCAGCGACGCCCGGCAGCCGAGGTGACCGCCGAAGCACTCGCCCTCCTCGATCGGGTCGGCCTGACTGACAAACGAGACAGTTACCCGTTCGAGCTCTCCGGCGGCCAGCAGCAGCGGGTCGGAATCGTTCGGGCACTCGCCCTGCGGCCGCAGGTGCTGTTGTTCGACGAACCGACATCCGCTCTCGATCCTGAGCTGGTCGGCGACGTGCTGCGCCTGATCAAGGAACTCGCCGACGAGGGCTGGACCATGGTGATCGTCACCCACGAACTCGAATTCGCCCGAGAGGTCGCCCACGAGATTGCGTTCGTCGACGGCGGAACGATCGTCGAGCACGGCGACCCGAAACAGCTGCTGCGGAACCCGCAACATGAACGCACCCGCCAGTTTCTGCACCGACTGCTCAACCCGTTCTAGGCTGCGGGCACTGAGCCGCCGACCGCGCAGCAGGCACTGAGCAGAGCGCGGCGTCACCGGGGTCCGAATGGCGTGACCGGGGTCCGAACGGCCCGAGCAGCTGCCACGGCATCCGCTACCCGCACGACCGCGCTCGAAACGGGTAGCCGCTACGCCGGTTCGTTACCGCAGGGCGCGGGCGGGCGCTAGCGGGAGTTTCCTAGCTAGCCTCGGTCAGAGTTCCAGAAGTGCTGGTCAACTCGGGTTTTGGCGGCTGGGTTTTGTATGACCTAACTTTTCT
>NZ_SOHG01000006.1:0-20730 GCF_004403155.1 Cryobacterium sp. Hh7
GGTCTCGGGCGTGATCGCACCGGACCCACTCGCCACGAGAGAGCGTTCGACCCGGTCGAGGTCATCGACCAGAACCGAGGGGCGTAGGCCGTCGAGGACGGATACGATCACGCGGGCCTGCTCCACTCCAAGCGCCCCGCCCTGCACAGCTTCCCCGACGACGGGATAGGTGGGTGTCAGGGGCCGACCGAGCAGCATCCGCTCACCCGCAGCCTTACCCAGCGACGCACGCTGCCGCACCTCACTGCGCGAAACCCGGGCCAGGGTCGAAACCAACACGAGACCGCTACGGCAGCCCAGCCTACGCGCCAGAGACACCGCGCCCGCCGCTTCAATCTCGGTCTGCTGCGCCGTTTTCGCCGCAGCCTTCTTCGCCACGGACGCATCAAAGTACTCGGAACGACGCAGCACATCCGTCGTCGACAGCACCCGGGCCCCATCAACAACCCGGCCCACACTCTCCAGCGCGAGCAACATGCTCAAGGATTCTTCATCACCGAGCAGCCCGAAGGACAGCCCACCCAACGCCGCCAACAACGCATCCCGCGCCTGNAAACTGACCTCGCTCGGGTTTTCCATGAACATGGGCGCCATTGCCTCCTTCCCATTATTCTACCCCCAATCGAACACAAAAGCGAGAGAAACTCAGGTAGATTTCTACACGAATTTCGGTGCCACAGCGAGTTGGCGGAGCTTCCCGCGCGCTGGAAGGCCCTGAATCACGTTCGATTGAAAGGTTCGTGCCATCGGAGGCGTTGCGGTGACGCGAGCGACAAATAAAAATAACTATCGAAACTCTGTCATTATTTTCTGCAGGGCAGATTCGGCCGATTGGAATGGCGTCCCGATCCACAAGCAGCGTGTGCCGCCATGCCGTGCCGATGTTGCGAACTCGGTCCCAGCTGCTAGACAGGCCAGGACCAAGAACAGTGCGCGCCGGCGCAGCCCGACGGCCGGCGCAGAGAACTGTAGGGGCACCGGCGCAACGCAGCCGCAACGCAGCCGCAACCGCCGGCAAAGTGGACGCGCAGGCGCAGGAGCGCCCCGGACGCGCAGGCCCAGGCGGAGCCCTCCAGCGCCGCCGTTACGCGGCCAGGGGAGTGGGCTCTACACTCCAGCGGATGGCGCGGACGCCGGCCCGGGTGCCGTGCGGCTCGCCGCCGTGGCCGCGCAGGCGGCGGCACTCCACGAGGTCTGCGGCCGGGGTGATGTGCGGGTCGCGGCAGGAGCTGTCGTAGCCGGTGTAGTCGATTTCAAGCAGGAGTTGGTCGTCGGTCATGGTTGTGGTTCCACTTCAGCGGGGCATCTCGTCGGAGCTGCCGGGCGAATGCACCTACCGGAGCAGGCGTTTGCCTCGAATTGATCGTGCGCGAATTGGTGGCACGCGATCGGGATCGAAACCCGATGTCACTCTCCGGCGATGCTGGCGGAGCTGGTCTATGCGTACGAGGCTAGGTCGCCCGGGTACGGATTGTCTGCAAGAAGGCGAAAATGTTTCAGTTCGTTACCTGATGGAAATGCCTCTTGCCCATTTCGGGTAGCGGGTAACGATTTGCGCGCGCCAGCGTTGGTCCCAGTATGACTATTCCGCTGTCCATTCTTGACCTCGCTCCGATTGCCCCTGGGGAGACCGCTCGGGAGAGCTTTGCGGCGAGTGTCGCGCTGGCCCAGACCGCCGAAAAAAACGGGTATGCGCGCGTCTGGTATGCCGAGCACCACAACATGCCCACCATCGGATCGTCGGCGACGAGCATCCTGATCGGCCACGTCGCCGGGCAGACCAGCACCATTCGGCTCGGATCCGGTGGCGTCATGCTGCCCAACCACTCGCCGCTCGTGATCGCCGAGCAGTACGGCACCCTCGCCGAGCTCTACCCCGATCGCATCGACCTGGGCCTCGGACGGGCGCCCGGCAGCGACCAGACCACCGCTCGGGCGATGCGACGCGATCCGCGTGCCTCCGACCAGTTTCCCCAGGACGTCATGGAACTGCAGGCTTACCTGCGCGGCCAGTCGATCGTGCCCGGTGTGCAGGCGGTTCCCGGGGCCGGCACCAACGTTCCGCTGTACATTCTCGGCTCCTCGCTGTTCGGCGCCGGTCTCGCCGCCGCACTCGGCCTGCCCTACGCCTTCGCCTCGCACTTCGCGCCCGACGCGCTGCACGAGGCCATCGCGCTCTACCGCCGCGACTTCAGGCCCTCGGAGCAGCTCGCCGCCCCGCACCTCATCATTGCCGCCAACGTGATCGCGGCCGATGAGAAAGCGGATGCTGTGGCGCAGTTTGACACGACCCGTCGCATCCGGGTGCGCGGCATGCTCTCCCGCGGACCGGCCACGCCCGAGTACAGCGACGACCAGATCGACGTCTTCCTGACCACCCCGGAGGGCCGGAACATCGCCAACATGATGCGCTACTCGGCCGTCGGAACGGCGGACGAGGTGCGCGCCTACCTCGAGGAATTCGCCGAGGGAACCGGGGCCGATGAGCTCATTCTGGCCCACCAGTCCCCGCGGATCGAGGAACGCCTGCGGTCGGTCGAGCTGACCGCCGATGCGATGAATCTTGTCGCGGCCTAGATTGGCCTGATGACCCCGGACGCGCTCGTCGACCTGTGTCTGAGCCTGCCTCAGGCTGTTGAGACCTTTCCCTTCGGCGAGGAGACGAGCGTGTTCAAAACCAGCGGCAACGGCAAGATTTTTGCCCTTGCTGCCTTGGCCGGCGACCCGCTGACGGTCTCACTAAAGTGTGATCCGGAGGAAAGCCGCGCGCTGTGTGAGGAGTTTCCCGAGTGGATCACGCCGGGGTATCACCTCAATAAGAAGCACTGGATCACGATTGTGCTCGATGGCCATGTGCCCCGCGAGCTCGTCGAAGAGCTGCTGCGGGACAGCCACGCTCTCGTGCGGCCGAGAGCTCCCCGGGCGCAGCAACGTCCCAACGTCGACGAGACGTGAGTTACAGGCCGTTGAAATCAGGTCGAGACTCACGGGTCGGCGAACGGATGCCGCCGAATCACACCTCGGCGAGCGGTTCGCCCAGTGGGTCGGCCGCGCCGAGGTCGGCCAGCGCCATGCCACCGACCGGGAGGCCGGCCCAAGACAGCAGGGTCCAACCATCCTCTGGCGAGCCGGTGAGCTCGACCACACCGGTGTTATCGAGCTCGTTCTCACTGGCGAAAGTGGGCGGCACGTTCTGGGCACGCGCGGCCGTCCACACCCGAATCGCCGCGCCGTGGCTGAACACCGCCGCCACTTCCGAGCGCCCCGCCGCCGCAGCAATGTCTACGTCAAACCGACGCAGGAAATCGTGGCCGTCGTGAGCACCCGGCATCCGCTTATCAAGATCGCCGGAACCCCAGGCCACCGCGGTCTCCAGATAGGCACGAACGGATGCCCGATCACGCAGACCCTCGAGCGACCCGGCTTCGATCTCGTGCAAACCCCCGGCGACCTGCAGGTCTAGACCGCGGTCGGCGGCGAGCGGATGCGCCGTTAGCTGGGTGCGCAGGAGCGTTGATACGAAGATGGCGTCGATCGGGTCGGAGCGCAGGGCATCGGGAATTGCAGCGGCCTGGCGCAGACCGAGATCGGTCAGGCCCGGACCGGGATGCGCGGTGTCGAGCCGCCCGAGAACGTTGCCGGGAGTCTGGCCGTGACGGATCAAAAGAAGTCGCATGGTCCCTCCAGCATAAGCATCGAGCCTAGGCGGTGGCGCCCGATGCGCGGCCGCGCGGCCGCACCGGGCTGCGGAGAGTGGCAGCATGGGACACACACCCACGACCGGTCAAACAGGAAGCAGCCCCATGACGATCATCAAAATCAACGCCATCACCGTGCCGAGCGATGGCGGCGACGAGCTCGCCCAGCGCTTCGCCGCCCGCGCCGGTGCCGTCGACGACCGCCCCGGTTTTGAGGGCTTCGAACTGCTCAAGCCGACCGATGACCGCCTGACCTGGCTCGTCGTGACCCGCTGGGCCGACGAGGAATCCTTTCAGGCCTGGCTCACCTCCCCGTCCTTCGCGCACGGACACCGCAGCGAGACGCCGAAAGACGGCGAGCCGGCCGCGCGCCCGGTCGGTGTGAGCAGCGAGCTGTGGTCCTACGCCATCGCCGGTGGAACCGGGCGCTGACGATGTCTGGCGGCACGGCAGAAGCGGTCGCGCACCTCGGATAGTGCCTTAGATATCCGTGGCGATTTCGAACTTGGTCAGCAGGGGCGGGCCGGCCAGGACTGCTCCGAGGGGTGATTTTCCTGGCCCGGCTCGAAAGGTGCGGTAGGCGGCGTCGTGCTCCAGTGACACCCACTTCTCCACGAGTACGAAGTGGGTGGGGTCTTCGGTATCGACGAGGACATCCACGCCAAGACATCCATTGAAGGCTCTGGTAACGATGAGAGTCTCGTGCAGGATGTCAGGAGCGTCAGCGAGAGACTCGGTTTTCACATGGATGTCGAGAAAAGCAGTGATGGGCACGGAAACTCCTTGCGGTTGAGGATGGGACCACTATGCGTGATCTATTGAATCCGGAGGTGGATCGGGAGTGTCGCTTTCGAGCAGCTCGGTGATCGACCGGAGGGTTTCGGGGGAGACATCGCCGAGCATCCGGGCAGCGAAGCTCACCACGCGCGCAACGCGCAGGCTCTTCACGAAGGCGAGTTGAGCGTCGACCCGTTCGGGCAGGTCGCCATCCCCGCCGAGCATGTACTCCGGAGGGATGCGGAAGAACTCGGCGATTCCGGTGAGCAATGCCGGATCGGTGACGAGCGGTCCTTCGCCGGTGATCATGTACGCCCAGCGAGCTCGCGACAGGGTCAGGCCGCGTTCTTTGAGCCCCGCTTCGATCTGGCGATAGGTATACGGAGTATTTCCTTCAGCGACGACGACGTCAAGCAGCAAGTTGAGTTTGCGCGCCAATTCCAGCTGCGGACTTACCTCGCCGGAATTTGGGGTGGCGGTCATTGCGGCGTTCCGACGGCGGGGGTGTGATTGGCCGGCGACGGGGCCTGCGTGCGCACCTCGGCCAGGTCGATCAGGCCCTGTTCGGCCGGACTGACGGCCTGCTCGGGGTGAAGTAGCAAGCTGTCCTGAATCTCGACGTGCCGCCGGTACAGGTGCGCACCTGGCACACGCACGATGAGTAGCTGAAGCGGTGACAGCTCTCGTTCGATGCTGAGCTCGGGAGTGTCGGCCAGGAGGCGTTGCCACAACGGTGTGATGCGCCATAAAAGCACACGATCGCGGAAGTTTCTCCCGCTCGAGGTCAACCCGTCGACGGTGGCGGTCAGTCCCAGGCCGATGACGAGGCTGATCGGCGAGAGGAGCAGGCTCAGACTGTACGCGATTCGGCCCCAACCGACCAGAAGGTAGTCTGCGTACAGCACGGCCAGGATGGCGCTGGTCAGGCTGATGAGGGCGTACGCGAGTACTCCCAGGCACGCAAGGAGCACGAGACTCAGTGAGATCCGGGTCACCAGACGTCGCTGCCGTCGCAAGTCCCGAATGCACGCGATACCGAACGACACCGCAAAGATGCCCATCGCGATCCAGGTCGTGGCCGCGTAGGCAGTGAAATCCCAGCGCGGTATGAAGGATGCTGCGATGTCGTCGGTGACCCGCCAGTCGCTTCCAAAAAACAGAACGGCCTGAACGAGCACGATCGCCGTGGTGATCAGCACAGTCGCTCGCTGCCGAGCCCGCGTCAGCCCGCGCGGAGACATAGCCTCCTGCACGATGACATCGAGCAGTGCGATGGCCACGATGGTGAGGGCGTGGAAGATGAAATAAGTCACGTTGCCGCCGCCGAGAAGCGCGTCAACCGGCCGGTACACCGGCTGCGGCATCAGCGTCATCGTCAGTGCAAAGACCGCCAGAAACAGCAGTAGCGGCCGACGTCGTCCGCGAATGGCCGATGGGACGCAGACCGCGGCGGCGATCCAAAAGACGGCCGACAGTGTGAAGAGAATTGTTTGCACTAGAGAACTCGTCCGAATCCGGTTGGGGTGCCCTGGGCAGCTTCGGGTGCGTCCTGCAGCATAATGAGGGCGAGTCGATCTCCGATGGCTTCGGCCAGGGCCTCCTGCTCATCGGTGAACTGGCTCCGCGACAGGGCGTAGGCGATCGCGTCGATCGGAATCAGGGGTGCCAGCAGCGCAATTCGTTCCGCAGGAATGAGTTCTTTCTCGTGATCGAGAATCATGTGACCGAACTCGTGGTTGAGGAATTGCTGGCGGTGCACCGGGGAGGTGGTCGGTGCATGGTGGATGCGCTCAAAACTCTCCCCGGCCACCGCGATCCACAGCCCGCAGAGCCCCGACTCCAGCATGCGGGGGGTCGCGCTCTGCACCACGATCTTTTTTCCACGCACCGATTCCATGTGCCGGTGCAGCAATTCAGCCGTCAGTGGGCGGGGCAGACCGAGGTCGGACACCATCGTGTGTGCCCGTTTCTGCCGTGCTTCGTAGCTCATACGATGCCCCCTACTAGCCCATCAGCCTACCCCGCAGCGGGATCGGTCACCGCAAGTATGCACCGGTGCCCATATTGCGTTACGATAGACATGTCTAACGTGGGTCCTCGGGGGAGGATCCGCCAGGGCATCGCTCGATAATGGTGGCAACGCGGGGGCTCCAGTACCGGTTCTGCACACGGTACGACCACCATTCATCGAGCGGGCCCTGGCTCCACGTGGACATTGAGTCCTAAAATCGGGCAGACTCATCGGGCCGGGGCCCGCACACTAAGATTCGTTACGCCTCCTCGTCGGAGTGCCGATGCCCGCCGTTAAGCTGAGCCAATGAGCACTGAGCGAACGACTGCCGCCGAAATACTTGTCGAAGCGGCGCGCCCGGCTCGATCCCAGGCCCTGTTGGATGCCGTGACGAACTCCGTGGTGATCGCGGACGGCGCGATGGGCACCATGCTGCAGGAGCACAATCCCACTCTCGAGGACTACCAGCAGTTGGAGGGCTGCAACGAGATCCTCAACGTGAGCCGCCCCGATATCATCGCGGCCATCCATGACGTCTATCTCGAGACCGGCATCGACGCCATCGAGACCAACACGTTCGGCGCGAACTGGTCCAACCTCTCCG
Organism: Cryobacterium sp. Hh7; assembly: GCF_004403155.1. Taxonomy (NCBI): domain Bacteria; kingdom Bacillati; phylum Actinomycetota; class Actinomycetes; order Micrococcales; family Microbacteriaceae; genus Cryobacterium; species Cryobacterium sp. Hh7. The sequence goes on from NZ_SOHG01000006.1 coordinate 7,091, forward strand.
ACTACGGCATCGAAGACCGCATTGAAGAGCTCGCCAGGCTCGGCGCGGAGATCGCCCGCACCAGCGCCGAAAATTTCGAAGCCCGCGACGGCCGGGTGCGCTGGGTGCTCGGTTCGATGGGCCCGGGCACCAAACTGCCCAGCCTCGGCCACACCACCTACGCCAACCTCAAGGCCACCTTCGCCGAGCAGGCGCTCGGGTTGATCCGCGGTGGCGCCGACGCGTTTTTGATCGAAACCTCGCAGGATCTGCTGCAGACCAAGAGCGCGGTGAACGGATGCAAGCAGGCCATTACCGAGACCGGCATCCGCTTGCCGATTTTCGTGGAGGTGACGGTGGAGACCACCGGGACCATGCTGATGGGCAGCGAGATCGGCGCAGCGCTGACCGCGCTCGAACCCCTCGGCATCGACGCGATCGGCCTGAACTGCGCCACCGGACCGACCGAGATGAGCGAGCACCTGCGCCACCTTTCCAAATTCTCCCGCGTTCCCGTCATCTGTATGCCGAACGCCGGCCTGCCGCAGCTGACCAAGACCGGCGCGAGCTACCCGCTCACCCCTGACCAGCTCGCCACGGCACACGAACAGTTCGTGAAGGAATTCGGGCTGGGGCTGGTGGGCGGATGCTGCGGTACGACTCCCGCACACATGACCGCCGTGGTCGAACGGTTGCGTGGTGTCACCGTTAAACCGCGAACACTCGAAGCGGATGCCGGCGTTGCGAGCTTGTACCAGCACGTGAGCTTCGACCAGGACAGCGCCTTCCTCGCCATCGGCGAGCGCACTAACGCCAACGGCTCGCGCGCGTTCCGCGATGCGATGCTCGCCGAGAACTGGGACGACTGCGTCGACATCGCCCGCAGCCAGGTGCGGGACGGCGCCCACCTGCTCGACGTGTGCATCGACTACGTCGGCCGCGACGGCGTCGCCGACATGAAACAGGTCGTCTCCCGTCTGGCCAGCGCCTCGACCCTGCCGCTCGTGGTGGACTCGACCGAACCGGCCGTGCTGCAGGCCGGCATGGAACTCATCGGCGGCCGCCCGGTGGTGAACTCGGTCAACTTTGAAGACGGCGAGGGGCCTGCCTCCCGGTTCGGCCGCATCATGCCGCTCGTGAAGGAGCACGGCGCCGCCGTGATCGCCCTCACCATCGATGAAGACGGGCAGGCCCGCACCGCCGAACACAAGGTGCGCATCGCCACCCGGCTGGTCGAGACCCTCGTGAACGTGTGGGGTATGCGGGTCGAGGACATCATCGTCGACGCCCTCACCTTTCCGATCGCGACCGGCCAGGAGGAAACCCGCCGCGACGGCATCGAAACTATCGAGGCGATCCGCCAGATCAAGGCGAAATATCCCGGCATCCACACAACGCTCGGCGTGTCGAACGTGTCGTTCGGACTCAACCCGGCCGCCCGGTCGGTGCTCAACTCGGTGTTTTTGCACGAAGCCACCGAGGCCGGCCTCGACTCGGCCATCGTGAACTCGGCCAAGATCGTGCCGCTCGCCTCTGTGCCTGATGACCGCCGAAAGGTGGCCATGGACCTGGTCTGGGACCGCCGCGAATACGACGCCGAAGGCACCCTCACCTATGACCCTCTGGTGGCCCTGCTCGACCTGTTCGCCGGCGTCGACTCCGCCGCCCTGAAAGACGAGCGCGCCGCCGAACTCGCCGCCCTTCCGGTGGGTGAACGGCTGGAGCGCCGCATTATCGACGGCGAGGCCAAGGGCCTCGAAGCCGACCTCGACCTCGCCCGGGCCGGGGGCCTGAGCGCCCTCGACATCGTCAACGTGCACCTGCTGGTGGGCATGCAGGTCGTCGGCGCCCGCTTCGGCAGCGGCGAGATGCAGCTGCCGTTCGTACTGCAATCCGCCGAGGTTATGAAAGCCGCGGTCGCGCTGCTGGAGCCGCACATGGAGAAATCCGAAGCGGCCGGCAAGGGCACGATCGTGCTCGGCACAGTGCGCGGCGACGTGCACGACATCGGCAAGAACCTCGTCGACATCATCCTCACCAACAACGGTTACGACGTGATCAACATCGGCATCAAACAGCCGATTGCTGAGTTCATTCGGGTGGCTGAAGAACACAACGCCGACGTGATTGGCATGAGCGGGCTGCTCGTGAAATCCACGGTGGTGATGAAAGAGAACCTGCTCGAACTCGAATCGCGTGGCCTCGCTGACAAGTGGCCGATCCTGCTCGGTGGTGCCGCACTCACCCGCTCCTACGTGGAGGACGACCTTGACAGCGTCTTCGCCGGGCAGGTGCGCTACGCCCGCGACGCGTTTGAGGGCCTCGCCCTGATGGAACCCCTCGTGGCCATCGCCCGCGGTGCCGACCCCAAATCGGTCGGCCTGCCGCCGCTCAAGAAACGCATCCACAAGAAGAGCCTGCTCACCTTGACCGAACCCGAGGAGATGCCCGCCCGTTCCGAGGTCGCGAGCGACAACCCGATCCCGGTGCCGCCGTTCTGGGGCACCCGCATCGTCAAGGGCGTGGCCCTGGCCGACTTTTCGGCCTTCCTCGACGAACGTGCCACCTTCATGGGGCAGTGGGGGCTCAAGCCCAGCCGCGCCGAAGACGGCGCGAGCTACCAGGAACTGGTCGATACCGTCGGTCGGCCGCGCCTGCGTTACTGGCTCGACCGCATCCTGGGCGAGGGCATGCTCGATGCCTCCGTCGCCTACGGCTACTTTCCGGTGGTTGCCGACGGCGACGACATGGTCGTGCTGCACCACGGTGACGACCCGACCGGCCTGGTCGGCCAGGCTGGACTGCTCGCGCCCGACGGCGGTTCCGACGGCGTGCTCGGCTCTGATCGCCTGCGCTTCAACTTTCCCCGGCAGCGCCGTGACAAACACCTGTGTCTGGCCGACTTCGTGCGCGGTCGCGCGTCTGGCCAAACGGATGTCGTCGCCCTCCAGCTGGTCACCGCCGGCTCGAATGTGGACTCAGTGACGGCCCAAATGTTCGCCGCGAACCAGTACCGCGATTACATGGAACTCAACGGGCTCACCATGCAGCTGACCGAGGCGCTGGCCGAATACTGGCACTCGCGCATCCGCTCGGAATTCGGTGTGGGCGGCGAAGACCCCACCGATATCGCCGGCATGTTCAAGCTCGAGTATCGCGGTGCTCGGTTCTCGCTCGGCTACCCGGCCTGCCCCGAGATGGAGGATCGCCGCAAGGTGGTCGAACTGTTGAAGCCGGAGCGGATGGGCGTCGTGCTGTCGGAGGAGCTGCAGCTGCACCCCGAGCAGTCGACCGACGCGTTCGTGTTCCACCACCCGGAGGCGAAGTACTTTTCGGTGTAGTTCGTCGGGGTCGGAGGGGGCTCCGCGCGGGAGTTGCGCCTCCAGCGCACTGGCGCACGTCCCGCGCAGCGCGAAACGGATGCCTTCGAGCCAGAGAACGAGTCAGCGGGGGCCCAGGCCTGCGCGGCGCAGGGCGGCGAGAACGGCCGGGCCCACCAGGGAGATGCCGACTACAGTCGTGATGGCCCGCACGGTGTCCCAGGTGAGGGTTGACGTGACCAGGGAGTACAACGCGAACGAGGCGAGGTTCTGCCCGGCGTCGGCCCCGGCCGTGTAGGAAATGCCGGTACCGCTACCGACGGCGAACGGCCAGAACCAGAGGTTCATCATGAGGCCGAACAGGTACGACGAGACGACGCCGTAGACGGCCAGCAGCACGATTTCGAGGCTCCCACGCCAGCGCGTCCCGGTCGTGAGCCGCGATTGCGCGTTCAGCCTGGGGCGCTGCCAGCACTGCGCGGGTGCGCCTGGCGCGGGCTCGCCATGCGCGGGTTGGCTTGGCGCTTGTGCGGTCGACGCCGGTTGGGTCCTGGGTGCGGTCGGGGTCGCTTTCGGCCAGTGCGGCAGCAGCCCTGCGCCGGCGCCGACCCAGCCGCAGGCGAACATCTGGAACGGGGTCCAGGGCCCGAAGCCGCCCCAGAGCAGGGAGGACACCGCGATGGTGAGCAGTCCGAGCAGAAAACCGAACCGCGCGCCGTAGACCCGTCCGGCCAGAATCAGCAGCACGAACACCGCCTCAACCCCGCCCATGCCGGCACCGGCGATTCGCACCGCGGCACCGACCGCCGCGAGCACACCGAGCAGTGCCACTGTTTTCGCCGTGTACATCTCCCGGTCGAGGGTGAGCGCGAGGGCCACGATGAGCGCCGGAATGAGCGCGAACGCTACGATCGGCACGGCGACCTGCGCGTCGGCCGGCACCGCCGCGACGAAGAACGGCCAGGCGAAGGCTGCGGCGGCGAGAACGCTGCCGCTGCCCAGAATCCACGACGTCCAGCGGATGCGCCGACGCGCGCTCACAATGACCGTCACGAGTGCACCTCGATAGGGACTTCGAGCCGGCCGGCTTCCATGCGCAGGATTCGGGTGGCGAGACCCCGCGTGAAGTCGTCGTCGTGGGTCGCGAAAATAACCGCAGCGCTGTGGCTCGCGGCCTTGAGCAAAGCGTCGCTCACCAGGGCACGCGACGTGAGGTCGAGGCCGCGAGTGGGTTCGTCGATGAGTAGCAGGGCGGGCCGGGCCGCGAGTTGAATGGCCATCACGAGGCAGAGGCGTTCGCCGGAAGAGAGGTCGCGTGGGTGGCGCTGCAGCAGGTGCGCGGCATCCGCGACGCCATCGAAACCCAGCAGCTGCGCAAATGTCTGTGCCGTATCGGCGCCAGCCAGAGTGCGGTTAGCCCGCCGACACTCCTCGGCCACGGTGATCGCAAACAATAGGTCATCGAAGTTCTCGGGCACCAGCGCCACGGCCTGCCGACGGGTTCGCCGCTTGAGGGAGTGCACGTCATGGCCGGCAACGGTGACGGTGTCGGCAGCCGTCGGCAACGCCATCGCCCGCAACAGGCTACTTTTACCGGCGCCGTTGCTACCCCGAAGCGCGATCAGCTCGCCGGCCTGCACCTTGAAGGACACGTCGTCGACGACCAGACTCGTTCGGTGTCGAACGCTCAGCCGGCGGATGCTTGCCAACAGCACAGCAGGCACGGTTCCGAAATCTCGCGACGCGACCGGCATCGGCGTGGGAGTCTCGGCGGTCGACAGCGCCGGCATCTCACCGGCGGAGACCTCGTGCAGCTGGCTGCCTCGAATCTGGAGCCAGGCATCCGCTATCGAAGCGAACTCCTTCGTGTTGTGTTCGGCGATGACGACGCAGACGTCGGCCTCGTGGGCGAGCTGGCCAAGCACGGTGCAGACGCGGTCGCGGGCGGCAGTGTCGAGGTCGGCAAGCGGCTCGTCGACGAGCAGCAGAATGGGGTTGTTCACCAGCGCAGCCGCGATGGCCACGATGCTGGCCTCGCCCGCTGAGAGCCGCTCGATCGGTCGGTCGTCCAAATGTTCGATTTTGAGCCGGGCGGCGATGTCACGTACCCGGGAGTGCACGATGGTGGTCGCGACGCCGCGCACCGCGAGGGCGAATCCGATTTCGTCGTGCACGGTTTCGGCCGCAAAGCCGAGGCGCACGTTCTGCGCGACAAGCCCGACGAAACCGGCCGTGTCACGCGGGGGAGTCGAGGCCCGATCGGCACCGCCAATGTTGACGGTGCCGGTCTGAACGCCGTCGTAGAAGTGCTGGAACAGCCCGCTCATGCTGTGCAGCAGGCTGGTTTTGCCTGACCCGGTCGCGCCGACGATAACGGTGAGAGTGCCGGGCTTGAGGGTAACGTTGAGCTCGTCGAGGTGCCAGGCCGTCTTGTCAGGCGCAGCACCGAAGTTCAATCTGACATCCCGGAGCACCACCGGTGCCTCGCACACGCCGGTTACGACGCGGGTCGCCGCGAATCCGCGGGTTTCCATCGACGCGGCCAGCGCGAGCGCGCGCTCGATTGTCTGCTCGAAGATGGGCACGAGCAGCGACGCGATCGATCGTTCTCCGCGCAGGGAGCGGGCAATCCGCACGCGGCGCACGGATTCCAGCAGTGCCGGAAAGGTCGCCCAGGCGATGACAAGCGAACGAGAGATGGCGCGCAGCGGGCCGCGACCGGCACCGCGCGCAAACAGGGATTGCACGTTGATGACCGCGTTCAGCAGGCCGAAGAACACGATGATGGCGGCAACCGGCAGTGCGCTGAGCGCGGCATTGCCGAGACCGACCAAGGTGATCGGGCCCAGCAGCGTGATGTGGCTGAACGGCCCGTCGAGTCGGAGCCGGGGAAGCTCCAGGAGTACCGGGCCGGTGCCGGCGCCTGCCCCGCCGAAGACCACGCGGTAGACGACCCGCAGCAGCACGAAGCCCACCGCGAGCACGATTGCCGCGAGAAGCGGGGCCAGGCGCAGGCGAAACACTAGCTGCCGGGCGTCGGCGTTTCAGTGCCGGTCGTGTAGACGAGTCCCACTGACTGGCCGGGTTCGACCTCGAGCGTGCCGATGCCCTCCTGGGCGTACTCCCATTCGGCGTCGGGAGTGGCCTTCACCCAGAGCGCCCAGTAGGCGTAAGCCGGTGGCATCGAGGCGCAGCTCTCGGTGAAGGATTGCTGGCCCTCGACCACGACGGTTTCGTCGGCGGCCGGGCGGTCGTTGACGCGGCAGACGATGGCGTCGCCGTATTCGACGCTGCCCTCGGTCGTGGTGCCCGTCGTTGCGAGGGTCTCGCTCGCGGGGATGGCCTTGGTCGCGTCGACGCACTCGGTGATCGTGGCGGCGTCAAGCAGACCGAAGTCCACGACGACGGCGACGCCGGCGCAGTCGGCCGAGGAAGCTTCAGCGGTCGCGGCAGGTGAGGCCGACGAGCCGGAATCAGCGGGAGCGCATCCGCTCAGTGCAGCGAGCAGAACGAGCGCGCCCAATGCAACTGAGGTGCGGGCAGCCGTGCTGCGGAAGCCCGTGTTGCGGGAGAAAATGGGCGCAGAAAAAATTGTTGCGTTGAGGTTCATTGGTTCAGATTACCTAGCGTTTAGAGGATGCCGGCGACTCGGTCGAGCCCCCCGCGGAGATCGAGCAGAAGGTCATCGAGTGCTTCGATGCCCACCGACAGGCGCAGCATTCCGGCGGTGATGCCGAGGCGGGCGTTGAGGTCGGGGGCAAAGGAGGCGTGGGTGGTGGTCAGCGGATGCAGCACCATCGAGCGGGTGTCGCCGATACCGGTCATGCGGCTGAACACCCGCAGGCCGTTCGTGAAGGCGCGGGCACCCTCGGTGCCGCCCTTGACCGTGACGGCGAAGACCGAGCCGGTGCGCCCGTTGTAGTACTGCTGCGCAATGTCGTGCAGCGGGCTGCTCGGCAGGCCGGCGTAGTCGACGACCTCGACTTCCGGCTGCTCTTCGAGCCAGTGCGCGATGGCACGGGAGTTGTCGACGTGGCGTTCCATGCGCAGCGACAGGGTTTCGATGCCCTGGTGCAGCAGAAACCCGTTGAACGGGGAGAGCGACGGGCCGACGTCGTTGACGACGGCCTCGCGCACATACTGGGCAAAGGCGGCCGGGCCGAACCGGTCGAGCAGCGACGGCAGGCCGGGGCGCAACGAGTCGGTCAGCAGCGGGTAGCGGCGGGAACTCGCCGCCCAGTCGAAGGTGCCGCCGTCGACGATCGCGCCGGACACACCGGCGCCGTGGCCGCTGAGAAACTTGGTGGTCGAGTGCACGACAATGTCGGCGCCGTGCTCGAACGGGCGAATCAGGTACGGCGTGGCCACGGTGTTGTCGACGACGAGGGGGATGCCGTGGCGGCGGGCGACGGCGGCAATGCGGGCGATATCCACGACGTCGTTGCGCGGGTTGGGGATCGTTTCGGTGAAAATCGCCTTGGTCTCCGGGCGAATGACCGCGTCCCAGGCTTCGTCGGAGTCGGTGTCCCAGACGTAGTCGACCTCGATGCCCATGCGGCGAAAGCTGCGGCCGAGCAGAATGCGGGTACCGCCGTAAATGCTCGCGGTCGACACGATGTGTTCGCCCGCTTCCGCCAAAGCGAACAGGGCGGCGCTGATCGCGGCCTGCCCGCTCGACACGGCGACACAGGCGGTGCCGCCCTCGAGCGAGGCGAGGCGCTGCTCGGCGACCGCGTTGGTCGGGTTGCCCTGCCGGGAATAAATGGGTTCGCGGGAGCCACCGTTGAACCGGGCGGCGCCGTCGTCGAAGGAGTCGAAGACGTACCCGGCGCTCAGGGTGAGCGGTGGAATGCGTGCGCCGCAGTTTTCGTCGGCGTATTCGCCGACGTGCACCTGGCGGGTGTCGAAGCTGAAGCCGTCCCAGTTGGTAATCGGGTCCACGACCTCACGAGCGTCAGAGTTCAGCGGTGACGACGTGAGTGAAGCGGATACTGGTGCTGGCGTAGCCATGAAACTTCCTGTTGCGTCGGTGTGGGTCGGGAGCGGAGCATCCGTTTGTGTAGAGGTGGTCATCAGGCCGCAGCCTCGGCCGACACCCGGGCGACGAGCGCCGCGATGCGGACGACGGCCTCGCGCAGAGTGTCGGGGGAGCAGGCCAGGTTGAGGCGGGCGAAGCCCTGACCGCCGAGGCCGAAGGACTCACCGCTGTTGAGGGCGACGCGGGCATCGTCGAGAATGCGCTGGTACGGATTGTCCCCGAGACCGACGTGGCGAAGATCCATCCAGGCAAGATAGCTGGCGCGCGGCCGGTGATAGATCACGGCGGGCAGGTGTTCGCGGAGTAGGGAATCCAGGAGAGCATCGTTGCTGACAATTTGGTCGATGGCAGTGTCGAGCCAGTCGGTACAACCGAACGCGGCGATATTCGCGTGCAGGCCGAGAATGCTGGTGCGACAGGCAACTTCCTCGGGCAGGCGGCCCAACAGCTCGTTGGTCGCATCATCGGCCGCGACCATGATGGCGCACTTGAGCCCGGCAATGTTCCAGCCCTTGCTCGCCGAGGTCACGGTCACCGCGCGCGCGCCGGCGGCCACGGCCAGCGGGGCGAACGGAGTGAAGGTGGCGCCGGGGTAGGTGAGCGGGGCGTGGATCTCGTCGGAGATCACGAAGACGTCATAGTGGGCCGCGAGCCGGGCGAACTCCTCGAGTGTGGCCCGCGCCCACACGATGCCGTGCGGGTTGTGCGGGTTGCACAGGAGGAAGGCATCGACGCCGGAAGCGAAACTGCGCTCCAGCGCCGCGAAGTCGAACAGCCAGGTGTCACCGTGCTCGATCAGGGGGGTCTCCACGACGTTACCGAGGGCCTCCTCCACCAGTTCGTAGAACGGCGGGTAGACCGGCGGGGTGATCGCGACGCGGCCGCCAACCGGCACGGCCAGGCGCAGGGCCTCGACGATGCCGACGCTGACGTCCGTGGCGAGATGTACGTGGCTCGGGTCCACGTTCCAGCCCCAGCGGTCCAGGGCGAACGCGGCGAAGGCCGGAGCAAGCGGCCCAGGGCCGTCAAGGTAGCCGGTGTCGGACGCCTGTACGCGCTCCACCAGGGTCGCGACGATCTCTGGTGCCAGGGGGTAATCCATCTCGGCAACGAACAAGGGAAGTACGTCGGCGGGAAACCGAGTCCACTTGATGCTGCTGCGCTCGCGCCGGATATGCTCCAGCGGTGCGGCCTTGATGACTGACATGACCACAGCATGTTCCTGCCGCCCCGAATTAGCGAACAGGTCCGTAAATATTCGACACATGAGAGCGGATGCCGCCGGTGCCCGGTCGCAGCGACCAAGGGTGTTGTCACCCCTGACTCACGCCCGGGATAGGCGATAGGAACCGACGTGTCCAGCGCTCCGTAAGCCAACGGCTGACGGGACGTTTCTGTATGGCCAGACTGCGAGGATTCGCTGCGTCGGCATTGCGCGTCGGCTGACCTTCTGGTTCCCACCGACGGATGGACGGGTCGTAGTGGCCCTGTTCGCGGGCGAGACGGCATCAACGGGAGACATGTTCTACGACGGTGTCGAATCACTCATGAACGGCTTTGGTGGCCGTAGCGCTGGGCCATCTTCTCGGCGAGCAGCTGCGCTGCTTCCACCGCGGTCAGTGCCAGGCTCTCGCTTTCGTCAACGCCGAGTTCGCGGAGCGCCCGAACGAGATACAGCGGTAATGGCTCCTTCTGGGTCACGGTTTCGGGCGCCCCGCGGTCCGGCAACTTCTTGTCACGAACACAGGCCCAGAACGCGTCAGCGTCAACGGTGAGTTGGGTTCGCAGCATGTGGGTCCACATCCCGGCAGAGTACGTCGACCGGTCGACGGGCCGGGAGATTCGTGTTCGGAGGATTTGCCCGTCCCAGAGCGCCAACTCATAGGTGCGGTTATGCCTGACAGGCTGTCCTGATGCGCCGCGTACGAGCTGCCACTTCTCCGCCACGCAGAAATCGTCGTGGTCCTCGCGGGTCGTGGCCGGGTACTTACTCACCGCCGCGCTCAAGCCATTCGAGGAGCTGCTCGTCGGTTGAAAGTTTGATGAGCTGCACAAGTGCCCAGTTGCCGGCGTGATTCGGAGCGCGCTCCAGCCGGTCGTCCCAGTCTTCGGCGTACTCACGAAGCGACAGGGCGAGGTCAGCGAGCGCGCCGTCAACAGCCGTACCCTCTGACACGACGGGGCGACCATCCATCAACGCAATGGTGCGGTCATCTTCCCGAGTGACGCGAACGCGCGGCGATACAGTTCGAGAGAAGTATGTACGGAGCCGATCCACCGGCATGACCGCAGAGAGCTGACCATCGCGCTGCACGGTGACGGTTCGCCCGCGCGCACATGCGAACGTACGTTCAGTACGTCATGTTCATGTCATCTCGGTGTCACCTCCTCTGGCCATCTCGGCACTTGATGCACAGGGCCGACGCCGTCCGCTTGGCAGCACGACGGGCGCCCACGGTCCGAGTTCGGTCGCCACCAACAATGACGAGCTCAGGCGGAACAGCGAGGCTTCTCAGGTGATCGGCTACCTGGACCAACCGATTAGGCGCTTCGAGGTCTTCCATCGCGGTGGCCCGTAACTCTTTCGGGGGGAGCGGTTTGGATTCAAAAATCCGTAATATGAGTATTTGACACTTCGCTCTAACTTTGAAACGTCCTGGCGCTGATGGCTGGATTGCTTGGTTCCCGCGCGTCCGCGCGGGTGAGAACCCTGAAACGACGGAGCACTCCATCTCAATGTTGAATCCTGAGTTAGTTACCCGATCCGCACACCGCCACCGGATCGCCTTCCGGTGACTTTCAATTCCCCCTCTGAGTCGCGTTTTGCGGCGGCCAGCCGGTTTATGACGGCGCAGACCTGGTGGATCGCCAGCGAATTGGTTCGCCGGTATCCGCATCTACTCATGACGCGCGTCACAGCTGAAGACGACGGACCAGTAGTTCTGCTCCACGACGAACAAGATGGCATGCGCATTCAGTTCGATTTGGAACGCGGCATCAGATTTGTGGTTTTGGGTGAGGCCGTCAACATTGGATGGCGACGCATTGTGAACTCGGACAGTTCGCACGAGATCGTGAAGATGATCGAGTTCGCCACGGGTCTTCAGGCACCCCGAGTCACGCCGAATACCACGCCTCGTGCCCTCGTATACAGGCTGATCAGTAGCTTCCTGACGTCGGTCGTGAACGACCCGAATGAGTGGAACGTCGTGCCGGCGACCATGTCCACTGACGGCACCGACGATCAGAGCGCCGGGCAGTTTCTGCTCTTGTTTCCGTCAACGCAAGCGGCTGTGGCGGCTTACACCGCGCAGACCCATACCCAATTACCCAACGGCGGCACACGGCTCTTCCATCAGCCGTTTTGGGCCCTTACCCGGGACCTTGAGGCTGTGGCTATTTTAGACATTGCCGGGGTCATTCACACCCGCGAGGGCGCCGTGCGCCTGATGCCGATTTTCAAGGAAGCAGGTGGTCAGATGTCAGCGACCACGGCCTGCGTGCTGGGAAAATTCCAGCCCTGACCACTCCAGCCTGCCGTTGACTGCCGCGCCACTCTCTGCGAGTAGACCTCTAAACGCGAAGGGGCCAAGCCACCCACCGACAGGGCCCGGCATCGTGGGTGGGGGCCCTGTCGGGCGTGCTACTTGGCGAGGAACGCGAGTACGTGCCGGTTCCATTCGTCCTTGTGGGAAACGGTGAGACCGTGGGGGGCGTCTTCGATCAGTACGAGTACGCTGCCGGAGATGGCCTCGTGCGTGCGCTTGCCGCTGACCTCGAACGGCACGATGATGTCGGAGTCGCCGTGAATCACCAGGGTCGGGATGGTAATTTTCGTCAGGTCATCGCGAAAGTCCGTCGTCGCGAAGGCGGTGGTGCAATCGAGCGTGCCCTTCGGTGAAGCCATCTGGGCGATATCGAGGCTGTAGGCAATCTGTTCGGAACTGACCTTCGGCTTGTTGACCAAGGACGGTTTACCCGCCGTGAAGAACATCGTCAGGAACTCATTCAAGAATGCCGGCCGATCGCCGGTCAAACCGTCGTGGAACCACTGGGCCAGGTCGGCGTCGACACCGCCGTCAGGGTTGTCCTCAGATTTCCAGAGGTACGGCGGCACCGCGCTGGCGAAGACGAGTTTCGCGATGCGGTCGGTGCCGTAGGTACTGACGTAGCGGGCGAGCTCGCCGCCGCCCATCGAGAATCCGATGAGCGTAACATCCCGCAGGTCCAGGGTATCGAGAACGGTCTTTAGGTCGGCAGCGAACGTGTCGTAGTCGTACCCGTTCCAGGGCTGTGACGACTGGCCGAACCCGCGACGGTCGTAGGTAATCACCCGGTAGCCGGCGTCGACCAGGGCGGGGACCTGACCCTCCCAGGATCTGCCGCTGAGGGGCCAACCATGAATAAGTACGACGGGCTTTCCGGCACCGACGTCGTCGTAATGCAATTCAACGCTCGGATCGTTCTGACCGGTGACGGTGATGAAAGGCATGTTCACTCCTTGCAATCGGGATGGTTCCTTGGAGGTAATCGGGATGGTTGTTTCGAGGTAACCGGTGTTCGCTGGGAGACGGCTGTAGGCGGCACCATCGGTCGGGCTCGTCCCCCCACATTCGACAGAACTGACCGGGACTGAGGAGGCAGATCGTGCAACCTGCCAAAGCACTGACATTCGACTCTGACGCGCCACCCGCTGCGAGTTAAGAGCGACACTAAACCGCATGACGAGCATGACGAGCATGACGAGCATGACCCGGGCCGCGCTGGTAAGCGGAGCATTTGTAGAACTAGCCGACGCACTGGTCGGCGAATACGACGTGCTCGATCTCCTGCACACCCTGGTCGACCAATGCGTGGTGTTACTTGACGCCACCGCAGCTGGCATCCTCCTAGCGGACCACAACGGCAATCTGCAAGTTGTCGCCTCCACGAGTGAAGAAAGCCAGATCGTTGAAGTTTTGCAACGTGAAGCCGGAGCGGGTCCCTGCATCGACGCGTATCGGTCAGGAAGGGTCGTCACGCTCAGCGATATCGCCACCAACGGTGATCTCTACCCCACTTTTCAGGCCGCGGCATTGTCCCAGGGCTTCCAATCCGTTCACGCCATTCCGATGCGTTTTCGTCCCCACACCGTCGGGGCGCTGAATCTGTTTCGAACGGAGAAAGGCGTGTTGAGTGCTGAAGACGCGACAATTGGTCAGGCCTTAGCCTCGATCCACCGGTCGAGTTGAAGTTGTGACGGCGCGTTAAACCGAGAATGCCTGTCGGATCAGGAAAAATAGAACTTACTTAGGGTTCAATTC
>NZ_SOHG01000020.1:0-74683 GCF_004403155.1 Cryobacterium sp. Hh7
AACACTATCCGGCCGCGCGGTCGTCGTGCGCGTCTCGGACGGCGCCGAACTCGGCTCGGCCGTGCTCGACTATCCCCACGCGGTCATGGACACCACCCTCGCGGCCACGGGCGCGAAGCTGCCACCGGAGTGGGCCCTGCAGGTTCCCCAGGACTACGTTGCCGTGCTGAAGAGCGCCGTTCCGGCAGCACTAGCCAGTGCGGGAATCGACCCGGCCCGGGTCATCGGCATCGGCACCGACTTCACCGCCTGCACGATGGTTCCGGTCATCGCCGACGGCACCCCGCTCAACGAGCTGCCGGAGTACGCCGACCGTCCACACGCCTACGTCAAGCTGTGGAAGCACCATTCTGCGCAGCCGCAGGCCGACCGCATCAACGATCTCGCGTTCGAGCGCGACGAAAGCTGGCTGCCCCGCTACGGCGGGCTCATCTCCAGCGAATGGGAATTCGCCAAGGGATTGCAGCTGCTCGAGGAAGATCCCGAGTTGTACGAGCGCATGGACCACTGGGTCGAGGCCGCGGACTGGATCGTCTGGCAGCTCACCGGCCGGTATGTGCGCAACGCTTGCACCGCCGGCTACAAGGGAATCCTGCAGGACGGCGAGTACCCGAGCGAGAAGTTTCTCGGGGCGCTCAATCCGGCTTTTTCCCGGTTCGCCCTCGACAAGGTGAGCCACGAGATCGGCCAGCTGGGAGCATCCGCCGGCACCCTCACGGCCGAAGCCGCGGCCTGGACAGGACTACCCGAGGGTATTCACGTCAGCGTCGGCAACGTCGATGCGCACGTCACGGCACCGGCCGCGCGCGCCGTGAACCCGGGCCAGATGGTGGCCATTATGGGCACGAGCACCTGCCACGTCATGAATTCGGATCGACTCGCCGAGGTGCCCGGCATGTGCGGCGTCGTTGACGGTGGCATCGTCTCCGGGTTGTACGGGTACGAAGCCGGCCAGTCCGGCGTGGGCGACATCTTCGCCTGGTACGTCAACAACCAGGTTCCCGAACGGTACTTTGCCGCGGCGGAAGCTGCGGGCCTGAGCGTGCACCAGTATCTGACCGAGCTGATCAAGGACCAGCCGGTCGGCGGGCACGGCCTGATCGCCCTCGACTGGCACAGCGGCAACCGTTCGGTGCTCGTGGACCATGAGCTCTCCGGCCTCGTGCTCGGCACGACGCTCACCACCCGCCCGGAGGAGATCTACCGCGCCCTGCTCGAAGCCACGGCGTTCGGCGCCCGCACCATCGTGGTAACTTTCAACGCCAGCGGAGTGCCGGTGACCGAGTTCATCGTGGCCGGCGGACTGCTCAAGAATGCGTTCCTCATGCAGACCTACAGTGACATTCTGCGGATGCCCATCTCCACGATTGACAGCGAGCAGGGGCCTGCACTCGGCTCCGCCATCCACGCTGCCGTGGCCGCCGGCGCGTATCCGGACGTGCGCGCGGCGGGCGAGGCCATGGGCAAGCTCAACCAGAACGTGTACACGCCCGATGCCGAGTCGGCCACGGCCTACGACCAGCTCTTCGCCGAGTATTCCCTGCTGCACGACTACTTCGGCCGCGGCGCAAACGACGTCATGCACCGGCTCAAGGGCCTCAAACGCGATGCCGGCGCGGCGGCGTGACCACCTGCCTCGACGCCGCGATCACCTCATACTTCAACCGCTAGCAGCACAAGGAGCACTCAACCCATGCCTTCTCTCACCACGACCCTCGACCACGTAGAAGTCTGGTTTCTCACCGGCAGCCAGAACCTCTACGGCGAGGAGACGCTGCGGCAGGTCGCCGACCAGTCCAGAGCCATCGCCGACGCGCTCGGCGCGTCGAGCGATATCCCGGTGAAAATCGTGTGGAAACCGGTGCTCAAGGACTCCGAATCGATCCGCCGGGCGGCACTCGACGCGAACTCCGACGACGCGGTGATCGGCCTGATCGCCTGGATGCACACCTTCTCGCCCGCGAAGATGTGGATCTCCGGGCTCGACGCTCTGACCAAACCGCTGCTACACCTGCACACTCAGGCCAACGTGGAGCTGCCCTGGAGCGAGATCGACTTCGACTTCATGAACCTCAACCAGGCCGCCCACGGCGACCGCGAGTTCGGCTACATCCAGACCCGGCTCGGGGTATCCCGCAAGACCGTCGTCGGCCACGTCTCCAACCCGGCCGTGACTCGCACCATCGGCACCTGGACCCGCGCTGCCGCTGGCTGGGCGGCCAGCCGCAGCATGAAACTCGCCCGGTTCGGCGACAACATGCGCTTCGTCGCCGTCACCGAGGGTGACAAGACCGAGGCCGAATTGCGCTTCGGGGTGCAGGTGAACACCTGGCCGGTCAATGAACTCGCCGAGGCAGTGCACGCGGCAACGGATGCCGAGATCACCGCCCTGATCGCCGAGTATGAAGAGCGCTACGACGTCGTTCCCGAATTGCGCACCGGCGGCGAACGCCACGAGTCGCTCCGCTACGGCGCCGCGATCGAGATCGGGCTCAAGTCCTTCCTGGAGGCCGGCGGCTTCAGCGCCTTCACCACGAGCTTCGAAGACCTCGGCGCGCTTCGCCAGCTGCCCGGCCTTGCCGTGCAACGCCTGATGGAGCAGGGCTACGGCTTCGCCGGGGAGGGCGACTGGAAGACGGCCATCCTCGTGCGCGTGGCCAATGTAATGGGCGCCGGTCTTCCCGGCGGTGCGAGCCTCATGGAGGATTACACCTACGACCTCACCCCCGGGGCCGAACTCATCCTCGGCGCCCACATGCTCGAGGTCAACCCGGCGCTGGCGACCGAGAAGCCGACCCTCGAGATCCACCCGCTCGGCATCGGTGGCCGCGAGGATCCCGTGCGCCTCGTCTTCAACGCTGCCCCCGGCCCCGCGGTCGTGGTCGCGATGAGCGACATGCGCGACCGGTTCCGTCTCATCGCGAACGTCGTCGAGGTGGTCGAGCCCACCGAGGCACTCCCGAAACTCCCGGTCGGCCGCGCCGTCTGGCGTCCGGAGCCCGACTTCGCCACGTCAGCCGCAGCCTGGCTAACCGCCGGCGCCGCCCACCACACCGTCATGTCGACGGCCGTCGGCATCGACGCCTTCCAGGACTTCGCCGAGATCGCGCGCACGGAGCTCCTCGTGATCGACAAGTCCACCACCCTGCGCGACTTCACCCGCGAGGTGCGCTGGAACCAGGCCTACTATCGGCTGGCACAGGGAATCTGATCCCGCCGGGCCGAGTTCGGTCTCGAACTCGGCCCGCCTGCTCACCGCGGGGGGGGTCGCCGCACCTTGCTGGCCCGCCGCCTCGGTGCCCCGGTGCCTCGGCGCCTCGGTGCCTCGGTGCCTCGGTGCCCCGGTGCCTCGGTGCCTCGGGCTAGGCTGGCGCGTATGACTGCTGCCAGCGCCGCCCGAATCATCGTCCTGCCGAATACGCCGGCCCCGAGCATCGCCGAGAGCGCGTTCGTCGCTCCGGGCGCGGTGATCGTGGGCAATGTCACCCTCGCCGACCGGGCCAGCGTGTGGTATAACTCCGTGCTGCGCGCCGAACTGGAGCCGATCACGATCGGGGCCGGCTCGAACCTGCAGGACAACGTCTCCTGCCACGTCGACACCGACTTTCCGCTCACCCTCGGCACCGGCGTCTCGGTCGGGCACGGCGCCGTGCTGCACGGCTGCACGATCGAAGACAATGTGCTGGTCGGTATGGCCGCGACCATTCTTAACGGCGCCGTCATCGGCACCGGATCCCTCGTCGCTGCCGGAGCCGTCGTGCTCGGCGGAACCGTGGTGCCGCCCGGATCCCTCGTGGCCGGCGTTCCCGCCAAGGTTCGACGCCCGCTGACCGACGACGAGATCGACAGCATCCGTCACAACGCGCAGAACTATTTGGAACACACCGAGCTGCACCGCGCCGCCCTCGCCTAAAAACAGAAACCCAACCGCACGTTCAGGGGACTTTGGGCGAGTGTCGGTGAATTCTCAAGGTGCTGGTGCGAAAGTATTCACCAGAGTCATGCCGGGATTAGTCCGGCCCGGGCGGCCTCCAGGCTACGGCATGCTTTCTTCTGACGAGGGCGGAAGCTGTTCGCGGACACTGAGATGCAGGCCGACGTGGCGCCTATCGGCGTCCGAGGCGCGCATAGAGCGGGTCAGCGCCGACCTACAGACCAGACCAGACCAGACCAGCGTGGGCTCACCTCGGCTCATAGCTCAGGTATTGATGATTCACGCCTGGCTTACCGTCACTGCAGCCGACCCAACAGAGTAGCAATACAAGTAGAAAGCCACAACGCCCGCCCCGAAGCTTAGGCATAAACTGAGTTGACCCGGCAGCTCCCGCAAGCACGGCCCGGAAATTCTCCCGTTGATTCGCCACTGCGGCTGGCCTGGTCTCGACCGTCCCCTGTATAGAGGGCCGCAGTACAAAATATCACCCGTGCACGGGTGATGAGAATGCTGCGCGTTGCCCGCCCGCCAGGCAGGCAAAAAATCAGTGGGCCCGAATGGACGAATCTTAGCCGCTCGGACTGACCGCGGCCAGCCCCCCGGATGGGTCGTACCGACACATATCCCGGCCCCGATACTGTGCAGTCACTGGCACTTGAGAAAAATTCAAGTTGACCGCAGGCCTGGCATCTTCCGGCGGGAATCCCCCGAAGCACGCTCGACCGGCGCCTTCCAGCAACTCCTGTTCCCCCGAACTGCAGGGAATCCATGAAGGCACCATACCGTCGACCTCGTCGACCCACCACATTCTGCTACCCCCCAATATTGGCTACTTCCGCCCTTAACCTCGCCCCGAACGCGAGTGCCCGACTGACGAACGAGTGACGGACTCCGGAGCCTCACCCCCAGAGGCCAGCGTCACCCCCACCGCCGACGTCGACGAACACGCCGACATCGGACCGGGAACGCTGATCTGGCCACTCGCCCAAGTGCGCGAGCACGCCGTTCTCGGCCAGAACTGCATCCTGGGGCGGGGTGCGTACATCGGTCCCGGCGTCACCGTCGGCCACAACTGCAAGATACAAAACTACGCCCTGATCTACGAACCTGCACGCCTGGGAGATGGAGTATTCGTCGGCCCCGGAGCGGTCTTCACCAACGACACCTTTCCGCGGGCAGTCAATGTCGACGGCACACGTAAAGCCGCTGAAGATTGGAATGCCGTCGGCGTGCGCGTGGGTACGGGTGCCTCGATCGGTGCGCGCTCCGTCTGCATTGCTCCGTTGACGATCGGGCGATGGGCAATGGTCGCTGCCGGTGCCGTCGTGACCCGGGATGTACCCGATTTCGCCCTGGTCGCCGGGGTGCCCGCCCGACGCATCGGCTGGGTAGGTCGCAGCAGCAACCCGCTGACAGACGACGACGGCGGCGGCGGCGGCGGCGGCGGCGGCAGATCGTCTGTCCAATCACGGGCGACAGGTATTACGAACGCGACGGTTCGCTCACAGAGGAGCGGCCGTGACCTGACATCACGCACGTCGGAGCAGCCGACTCGTCCGTTCTCATCGTGAACGCCAACCTCTTTGGAGATGCAGATGACAGTCAATGAATCTCGAATCGTGCTGGGCGGGTCGGTTGTCGACCTGCTGGAAATGCAGGATGCGCTGGGACGCATTTCAAATCGCCTCACCAATAGAGTGGGTGCGCCCCTCGCTGTGGCTTCGGTGAACCTCGATCACGTACATCATTTCGGAACCGGTGCACAATTGGCCGGAATCCTACACCGTGTGCCGCAGAAGACTTCTTCGGGGCCGGTCGAATGGCTCAAGCTAATCGACGGAGCACCGCTTGCCGCCCACGCGCGACGCTTGACCGGGCGCGCCTGGCCACGGCTCGCCGGCAGCGACCTGATCGGGCCCATTCTCAAGCGAGCCGAGCACCTGGGTATTCGTGTCGGCTTCCTCGGCGGCACGGAAGATACGCATCAACGTTTGCGCTCCGAGTTCGCGCTCTCGCAGCCACGGATGCGGGTGGCCGGTTACTGGGCGCCGAGTCGCCAGGTCGTATCTGACCCGGTACGCTCGGCAGCTCTCGCTGCGGAGATCAAGAGTGCCGATGTCGACTTGCTGATCGTCGGGCTCGGAAAGCCGCGGCAGGAATTGTGGATCGCCGAACACGGCGCACAAACGGGGGCGACCGTGCTGCTTGCCTTCGGCGCCGTCGTGGATTTTCTGGCCAGACGGATTCGGCGCGCTCCGCGCTGGATCTCTGCTTACGGTCTGGAGTGGGCCTGGCGGCTGGCGATCGAGCCCACCCGCCTTGCCTCTCGCTACCTCGTTGACGGTCCGGCAGCCTACCTTCTGGTGCGGCGCACGAGCAGGACCAGGGCCTTATATCCAGGCTCCAACCGGCCATCCCCATCCCAGCCGCCGCTTCCCGTCGTCGCAGAGTCTCCCCGCAGCACACACAAGGGGACTCCGTACGGCACCATCATCATCCCGGCCCACAATGAGGCCGACGTCATCGAACGCACCCTCGGGTCGATCGCCGAGTTGGCCGCACACGGCCAGGTCGAGGTCATTGTGGTCTGCAACGGATGCACGGATGAGACGGCGGCACTCGCCCGCCGCTTCGCCGGAGTCGTCGTGCACGAGATCGGGACCGCTTCAAAACCGTCCGCAATGAATCGCGGCGATGACGTGGCGCACTCCTGGCCTCGTCTATATCTCGATGCCGACATCGAGATCGCCCCCACCGCGGTGCTCGAAGTATTCGAGGCGCTCCGGTCGGAGTCGCTTCTCGCCGTCCGCCCCACCTTCGCGTACGACACCACCGGAGCCTCCTTACCGGTGCGCAGCTATTACCGGGCCCGAATGCGCATCCCGGTGTCGAAGGATGCGCTGTGGGGAGCCGGCGGATACGCACTCAATGCCACCGGCCATGACCGTTTCGGCCGCTTTCCCGAACTGACGGCCGACGACGCATTCGTTGACGGCGTCTTCACCAGCGCCGAGAAACTCGTTCTGGTGACGATTCCGACCCGCGTGCGCACGCCGCGCCATACGGCCGGGCTGCTGGCTGTGCTGACCAGGCAGCGGCGTGGCGTCGTGGAGCTCTCCGCCGCCGAATCAACCCGGAAGCGACTAATGGCGCTCCTTTCCTCGGTGCGGTGCCCCTCCGACGCGGCGGATGTCTGCTGGTATACCGCACTCACGGCGACGGCCCGGGTTCGATCGCGCTGGGCGACCCGCGCTTCTCCCTCGTTGTGGGAGCGGGACGTCTCAAGCCGAACAGCCGTGCACCGCCGAATCCCTCCGGCTCTTGCGCCCCCTTTGGGGCATCCACAAACCTCCGAGCCCCGCGCTAGTCTCATCGTCGCAGGAGATGAGTAACGCTCAGCGGACCTCCTGCTGACGCCAGCATCCAGAACATCATTGACAACCATTCGTTCGACAAGGAATCCACATGGACGCACTCCGAACTTCATGTATGAGCAACGGTCCCACCCGGGAACCGCTTTGAGAGAGCACCTTCTATCGATAGTCAAGCGTCGAGAGCTGTGCCACCGAATAGGCCTGCCCACTGGCCCGTCACGAACACCGCCGACGTAGCGAAAACAATCTGATAAAACGAATCATCAAAGTACGCATACACATCACTCAGCAAAGATGGATCGGCATCAAACCACCTCTTCTCCAGTTGACGTTGAAAACGCAGATGCGAAAATCAACATTCATCCTCTCGAATTCATGGCCTATCAAGGTGTGGTGCGTGTCTGACCAGACGCGGGAGTGTCGTAGTGCGAATTTTCCTGGCCGACAAGCTCTGCATCGCATTCGATAAGTTTTTGCGTTCTTTGAACTATCACGCATTCTATGGAAAGACTACAATGACCGAGATCGCTTCGCTCTATCGAGATATGCTTAAAATTCTTCCCACAAACACAAAAACTTCTATTCACGTCTTTGTCGTTTTTTCCAGCGCCCTGGCGGTGCTGGATCTGATTGCCTTAGGACTTTTAGCAATTTCGCTCACAAGCATGCTGAACAGCATGCCGATCGATTTTGGACCTTTTGGTGTACTAGGGAAGAATAGTTATGTAGCACTCATAGCGACCATCTGCGGACTGATAGTAATCAAATCGGTCGCCAGCCTATTCCTCCAGTGGCTGTCCGCTCGTAGGTTTGCGCACGTGCAACTACATCTCGGCGCTGACCTGCTTGCTTCTTACCTCCGCATGCCCTGGATTCTGCGCTCACAAACCAGTTCTCCTGAACTAGTTCGAACGGCCGACGTAAGCGTATTCAATGCTGTACTCGGGTTCTTGTACCCACTGGTTAGCATTCCCGCACAATTGTCGACACTTATTGCAGTCCTAGCCGTAATCGTTATTGCTCAACCGTTGACAGCCGTTCTCATCGCTGCATACCTAGGGCTCATCGCCGCAATTCTCTATGCCCTAGTCAATAAGAGGGCCAAGTCAGCTGGCGCCATAAATAGGTCCATGAGCGAGAAGATTAATGTTTTTATAACAGAGATGGTGGCGTCGATGAAGGAACTAACTCTGCTTGGCAAAATCAATGATGCTGAGAGCATCATCTTTGATCTTCGCGAAAAGAGCACGAAAGCCCAGTCCACGATTGTGTTTCTATACGGCCTGCCGAAATTTGTCTTTGAAATTGCCTTAGTGGGTGGGCTCGTCTTGGTGGGTGGCATAACGTACGTCATCGGAGGAATTGATTCGGCCATCTCATCCATTGTAATTTTTGCTGTTGGAGGATTCCGAATGATCCCCTCTATTTCCCTCCTGCAAAGTGGATTGACATATGTCTCGGCAAACGTGTCACACGTCAGGGGCGTGTTGAGTGATATCGAATTCGCAAATTCCATTGACCGAGAGGTCGATGCTGACACAGCAGCAAATAGGTTGAATAAGATTCCCGAAGTATTTTCATTGCAGGAAGTTTCTTTCCGATATGCTGAAGGTGACAAACTCATCCTTCAGAATCTTTCCCTTAATGTAAAACTCGGTCAGCGCCATGCTATCGTCGGCAAGTCGGGGTCGGGCAAATCAACGCTCCTAGATATAATTCTTGGACTTCTCGAACCGGAAAAGGGACGCGTTCTGCTGGATGGTGTTCCCATGCAGGCTGCGCTGCACTCCTGGCAGCACAGAATTGGTTATGTGCCCCAGAACGTCACGCTTCTTGACGGCACTCTGGCGCAAAATGTTGCCCTAGTCTGGGACGCGAATTTCGACCAGTCACGCGTGGACGCCGCGCTCAGAGACGCTCAACTCGAATCATTAGTCGGCTCACAGACACGCGACTCCCTCGTTGCAAACGCAATAGGAGAGGCCGGCATACGGCTCTCAGGTGGCCAGCGACAGAGGTTAGGTATTGCGCGGGCTCTTTACGGCAAGCCAGAAATCCTGATACTTGACGAATCAACGAGTTCATTGGACACGAAAACGGAGGCAGACATCATGAATTCTGTTACTTCGATCCCTGGACTGTCCGTGATCGCAGTTGCACATCGCCTCTCTACTATCCGCAATTTTGATTGCATTACGTATCTCTCTGAAGGCAGGGTGCTGGCGAGTGGCTCATTTGAGCATCTCGTATCTGTCATCCCTGAATTTAGGGCTCAGGCCGAACTGGCTGGACTCATCAACCCCTAATCTCTGCGCTCAGTGGATGTCTGCTGTGTCCCACTCTCACGGCCACGGCCCGGGTGCGATCCCACTGGGCGACGCGAACTTCTCCTCCGGTGTGGGAGGGGGACGTCTCCAGCCGTATCGCCGTGCACCGCATTGTGCCGATGGTTCTTACACCCACTTTGGGGGCGTCCGCATGCCCCGCACCGCACGCTAGTCTCATCGTCGTACGGGATGAGTATCGCTCAGCAACATTTCTGCCGAGCTAGCACGAAAAAAAATTCGACGCCTTCTCGACCGGTAAAGGAAACCACGTGGACTCGCCCCCTGATTCTATGCAAGAGCCCACGGCTCCGCCGGGAACCGCTTTGAGCGGGCAATTCGATTACGCCGCGGAGAGTGCCGCCGACGTGGATATCGTCATCGTCACGTACAACAACGCAGCGGATATCGACGCCGTGCTGAACAGTCTGCCGGCCGGGGCGCCGAACCTGCGCCTGCGGGTCGTTGTCGTTGACAACGACTCCACCGACGAGACTCTGCTCAAACTTGCGGCCCACCGGCAGGTTCGGGTGCTGCGCAGCGGCGGCAATCTCGGCTATGCCGCCGGCATCAATATTGCTCGTCGCGACCTTGGCCAGTCACGCGCATTGCTGATCCTGAACCCAGATGTCGAGGTGATGCCCGGCGCGATTGCCGCCATGTACGGCAGCATGGCTCAAACCGGCGCGGGAATAGTGGTTCCGCTGCTGCACGACTCGGCCGGCGTGCGCCAGCCTTCCCTCCGTCGAGAACCGTCGATTTCACGCACTTTCGGCGAGGCGCTCTTCGGCGATCACCTCGGTACTCGGCCGGGCTGGTTGTCCGAGATCGACCGCAGGGTGTCACACTATGGGATTGCCCGATCGGTGGAGTGGGCGACCGGTGCTGCCCTTCTCATCGATGGAAACCTCGCTGAACGGCTCGGGGACTGGGACGAGAGATATTTTCTGTACTCGGAAGAGACGGATTTTTTTCGACGCGCCCGCCAGGATGGGGCGGTTATCTGGTTTGAACCGGCTTCCGTCATTCGCCACCGGCAGGGCGGATCAGGCCAATCAGACGGTCAAACGGCGCTCATGGCCGTCAACCGGGTTCGCTATGCGCAGGTATGGGGAACGCGCACACATGCCGCCTGGATTCGAGGTGCGCTTCTGCTCCATGCCTGCCTGCGAGTGAACCAACCCGCCCAACGCCATGCCGCCGCGATACTGGCCCGCCGTCGCCGTTGGCAGGAACTGCCACAGGCGCCCCAGACCGGTGCCGCGACTATCGGCAGGGAAGTACTATCCAGCATCGAGCACGTGCTGTTGACCCGGTTCAATCTGCCCTCCGCAGGACCGGAACGGGTGATGCGGGCGCAGGAAGACTCGCTCGCCGAGCGGATCATCCTGTTTGAACGCTACTGTGTGCCGTCGGTTCGAGCCCAGACCAATCAAAACTTCACCTGGATCATCTACTTCGATCCCGAGAGTCCCCTCTGGCTGCGGGAGCACGTGGCCGTTCTTCAGACGGACAGCATCTTTCAGGCGGTATTTCGTTCCTCGGTGAGCCGCTCCGAACTGTTCACCGATATCCGAGCGGTCGTTGATCGAGAGCGACAGGTGCTAATCACCACCAATCTGGACCCTAATGGCGCCCTCGCCACGAATTTTGTGGATCGACTACAGCACGCGGATGCCCCCGCGCGCCGTGCTGCCCTAAACATCACGACCGGTCTCTTTGCGGGTCGAAACGGTTTGTACTTGCGGCGGGATGCCCACAACGCCTTCTGTTCCGTGCGAGAGAGTTGGGACGATCCCGTTTCCTGCTGGGCGGACTGGCACACCCACCTGGGTCAGTCCATGTCAGTGGTCGAAATCGAGGGCGCCCCGGGCTGGCTCCAGGTGGTGCACGGCTCGAATACCAACAACTGGGTGCGCGGTCGACTCGTCTCTCCGCTGCCCTACGTCGATTTGTTCGGGGCGCAGCTCAACGCGATCACCGTGCCCGAGCGCCGACGGATGCTGGTCGACCGTCTGGTCTCGGTGCCAAGCAGAAACGCGCGACAGGCGCTACGCGCCGGGGCGAAATGGGTGACCATGCGGCTGTTCGGTCCGGCCGGGTTGGAAGACATCAAACTCCGGTTCGTTCGGTGGGTCCGATGACGACTCGCAGCCTGATGCAGATCCTCGCGCGGCGGTGGTATGTCGTGATCGTGGTGCTTATGCTGACCGGCCTCGTGTATTTCACCCTCGCGCGGCCTGGCTCCTATTCCAGCCAGGTTCAGGTTGTCTTCGTCGCCCCGGGAGACGTCGCTCTCGCGCCGTTTAACGACCAGCGGAGGGAGACCCTGGTCAGTTTCGCCGCCGCCATTGAGAGCGAAATGAACAACGGACGCCCCACCGACCGGCTAGCTGAGCTGGCCCCTCTTTTCGGCGCCGGGGTCGATCAGGGCTACCAGGTGCTGCTGCCCAACCGCGGCGGTCAATGGCAATACAGTTTTCCAGATCCGGTGCTCACGGTTCGAGCAGTGGGACCCAGCCCGGAGTGGGTCATCACAACCGTCGACGGGCTGGTCACGCGCATCGATGCTCTGGTCACTGACCGGCAGCAGAACAGCGGAGTGGCCGTCGTGGATTTTATTCACACCGAGCAGGTGCCGAATGATACGGCCGTAGATTATTTCGGAAGCTCCACCAGTGCCCGTACCCGGGCACTGGTTTCACTCCTTCTTGTCGGTCTGGCCCTCTCATCGTTCTTGGCCGTGATGTTCGACCGACTATCGCAGAAAGTGCACACGCAATGACCCTCAGCAATTTTCTGAAGAGTTTGGCCCGACGCTGGCATCTACTCCTCGGTGCACTCACGCTCACCACGAGCCTGTGTCTCCTCGCCTATTCCGCCGTGCCCCCCACCTACGAGCGTGCGGCCAGTGTTATCCTGCTCCCGGGCACACAGACCATTCCCACCGGCGGAAACCCCTACCTATATCTCGGCGGCCTCGGCCAGGCCAGTGAGATTCTGGTGGCAGCGATGAACGCAAGCTCGGTACGACAGGATATTCTGCTCGACTACCCGAGCACGCAGGTCTCCATGGCTCGAGACCCAGCCAGCAGTGGCCCGCTCATCGCGGTATCAGCGTCGGGGCCGAGCGATGCGGCGGTGACCGCGGTTCTGGACAGGACGCTAATAGCCATCTCCGAGACTTTGTCCGCGCTGCAAGTTCAAGCGGAGGTGCAGGCCACGGCTCAGATCGACGCCCTGCAACTCACCGAAGAGCCCACGAGCGTGCTTGTGCTCACGGATCAGTTCCAGGTGGTGGCCTTGGTGGCGGCCGGCGGCATAGTCTTGTCGCTGCTCGGGGTGGGGTTCATAGACGGGCTACTCCTATCTCGGCAGCGCGGCCTGCCCGCCAGCTTCCTCGAGTGATCGCCTCGCCTGCAGTCATCCTGAGCATCTCCCGGCAGCGACCAGACGGCCAGACTCGAGGTTTCGACGGGCTCACCGTGCTCACGGTATACCTAGTTCTTCTCTTTGCGGTGCCGTCCAACCTGACCTTCACTGCGCTGGGGTCGGCCGGGCGGCCAGCATCTCTGTGGGCCCTATTTGCCGGAATGTGGTGGTGCTGGTGGCAGGTGCAACGCCAGGCGCAAACGGGCTGGCGACCCCAGCCCGTTCGACTCGCCGTCTTCGGTTTGCT
The DNA here is from genome assembly GCF_004403155.1 of Cryobacterium sp. Hh7. Taxonomy (NCBI): domain Bacteria; kingdom Bacillati; phylum Actinomycetota; class Actinomycetes; order Micrococcales; family Microbacteriaceae; genus Cryobacterium; species Cryobacterium sp. Hh7. The sequence goes on from NZ_SOHG01000020.1 coordinate 13,312, forward strand.
CATCATCGGCGCGTTCAGCTATTCCACCGCGCTGTTGCGTGGGCTTCCAGCGGACGAAACGAACCCGGCCGACAACGGCATTCTGCGCCTGGCGGCCTGGGCCGGAATTCTTCTCGTGGCCAATGACGGCCTACGCACCGTCGACGCGTTGCACCGACTACTACGACGCATCACCTGGGCAGTCGCTGTTTTGGCCGTCGTCGGGATCGCCCAGTTTCTCACGGGAAATCCATTAATCGACTGGATCTCCATTCCCGGGATGAGCAAGGACCTAACCGTTCTCGACGCCCGTGGCGGTTTTATTCGAGCCTCGGCGACCGCCATCCATCCATTGGAATACGGCGTGGTGCTCTGCCTTTCGTTTCCTCTCGCCATCGTGCTGGCGCTGGAAGACAGAACTCGTACCCTGATCGCGCGCTGGCTTCCGGCTGCGCTAATCGCCACCGCCTCGGTGCTCTCGGTATCTCGGTCGGAGCTGGTCGGACTCCTCGTCGGTCTGGTCGTGCTCTTCCCCAGCATCTCCGCGAGGGCTCGACTGGTTCTGGGAGCCCTGGGCGTGACGCTTGCCGGTGTGATCGCCATTTTGGTGCCGGGCCTCTTGGGAACCATTCGCGGGCTCTTCCTTGGAATCGCGACGGACCCGAGCACCCTCTCCCGCACGAGCAGCTATGAGGCCGCAGCTGAGCTGGTGAGCCGGTTCCCCTTCGTGGGAAAGGGTTTTGGCACGCTCTTGGTCCGCTATCACATCTTCGACAACCAGTACCTGCTGCTGGCCATCGAACTCGGTCTCCTGGGGCTCATCTCTTTTCTCGCGCTCGTGGTCACCGCGTTCGTCTCTGCCGGTCTGGCTCGCGAGTGCGCGACCACTAGCATCGACCGCCAGCTAGCCCTGGCCCTGCTCGCGTCCACCCTGTCCGGGGCCATCATGTTGGCCTTATTTGACGGACTATCCTTCCCGATGTCAGCGGGAATGCTGTTCCTCTTTCTGGGCCTCTCCGGCGCCGCACTCCGACTTTTCTCGACGGTCCCGGTACCGGCATCCGCTCAAACGATGCTCACGCGGTAGACGTGAAAGCTGTATTCCTCGGCGAAGGTATCGCTGAATCGCGCGTCAGGATCGACAGTCAGGGTTCAACGCTTGCAACCGTCGCTCCTTGCATACCGGGCGGCAGCACCCCTGCTGCCGTTTGCGCGCTGACGGTCTGGGCGGCCTGGTCGACTGCCTGGGGTCCGGCCCTATCGCGTTCCGTACACCTCGTCTTCGAGGATCCGCACGGTGTCGGACTGTGCCCGGCTCCAGCCGAACTGTCGGACAGACTCGGATGCCGCCCGTGCCGCGTCGTTGCCATCCGGCCGCGTCACAACCGCGCTGAGCGCGGCGGCGAGTGAATGCGGCGTTGCGTTCGCCCACGCGACGTGGTCGTTCACCAGATCCGCTCGCGCGTGCACTAAGTCGTTGACAACGGGGATGGTGCCCGCTGCCAGCATCTCTTCCGCTACCAGGGAAATGTTGGTGAATGACATGGCGAGCCCGGCGATGCTGGAGTTGTAGAGCTCGTTGAGCTCGGCAGGGGACAGTCTGCCGTGCTGCGTGGCCGGGAATGGGAGCCCCGTTACCTCCGACCCGAAGAGGTGGATGTCGACGTCTGGGTGGCGCTCGTGGAATTGTTGCAGCGCGAGGCGCGCCAGCCAGAAGCCGCGGCGGGGCACATCGGGCCGTGCGTAGAGCACCACCCCCGTGCGCACCCGGTCGGGAAGCGGCCGATACACCGACGTATCGCAGCCGAACTCGGTCACGTCCGGCGAGATACCCACCTCCGACCTCAACAGCCGGGCGACCATCTCGCCCAAGGCTATGGTACGGAAGCCGAGCCGGTAGGAGTCCTCTGCCAGCGAGTACATCGACCCACGTGGGTAGAAGTACGGTTCGAAATCCTGCACGAAGTAAAGCCTCCGCATCGGCGAGGTGCCGCGACGAGCGAGCACATGGGCGGAATCCCACGAGGAAGCGACGCACGCGTCGACGCCGGAGATCCCGGCCGCGGCGTCATGGACTCCGGCGCGGATGTTAGGCCACCAGTCACGGATGACCCGCTCGTGTTCGCGGGCGTCGCCGCCGTACCGGTCGTAGAGAAATAGGTCGCATTGATGACCGGCCTGTTCGACCGCTTCTATCATCCGAAACAGGGTGGTGTGCCCCCCGGAGCCCGCCTGAGGAGGAGTCATTACCCACCCGATCCGCAGCGGCTGCGTCCGTGGCGGACGGTGTTGGGGAACGACCAGGTCCAGGCGCCTCAAGTCGGGGATGTCGTCGTCGAACAACGGCTGGTCCAGGCTTGCTGCATCCAGCCTGCCGTAGGCATATCGGGTGAGCCTCTGCGCGAGCCCTCGCGGACCGTCGGTTCGGATGATGCGGGCTGCCTTGACACCCTTCGATACGAGCGTCATCGGGAGCGGCTTCCCGAGAGCTGTAGGGACTTGTCGTGGCTGCGGTGCCCCCATGTCGAGGCTTCAATTGCCAGAGCATCGATATCGCCGGCCGCGAGAATCTCCACGAGCTCGGTGACGACCGTCGCCCGGCCATGGCGGTCGGCGCCGACCTGCGCTCGATATACTTCCCGGTCGCAGCGGCGGCTTGCCTCAAAATTCCGGGCCAGATTCGACCCCCAGCATCCGGCGCCAATCACGGCGATTCGTAGTTTTGCGATGATAATTGCCCGCCTTGTCGAGTTTTGTGCGCGGAAGTTGGAGTAGCGGCCCTGTCGCTTCGTTACGCGGGAACAACTTCATGACTGAGATGTGCATGCAACCGTCGCGCTCATGCTGACGAGAAGTCGAACTTTACTCACGACTGAACCTTGGCATGCTCCACCTTGTTAGCGCTTGCCCCCGAACAGGGGTTCGTCGAAGTTCAGTGAGACATGCCACACTCAGCTGTTCGTCAGTTTCAGCAGCTGATTCGGACGCCTTCGGACCGGCCCCATCGGCACCGCGTGCGGCTTACTCGCCGACGACTTCATCATCCAGCAGGCACCACGCCAGATCCATGTACTCAATGCGCCTTCACCGGCCGCCACGAGCGCCCTCGAGATCGCCCAGCACGTTGCGAACGCAGCCACAACAGAGCTCTCCCGACTCGGCAACTGAGTCGGTCTGCCAGGGCGGGCTCGCGCCCTTCGGAATCTGCTCGTTACGCGAGCAGCGACTGCTCGGCGGCCTTGACGACGTTCGAGACCAGCATCGCGCGGGTCATCGGGCCGACGCCACGCGGATTCGGCGACAGGTGCCCGGCGACAGCGGCAACATCGGGATGCACGTCACCGGTCAGGCGGCCTTTGCCGGTGACTTCGTTGTGCACGCGGGTGATTCCCACGTCCAGGACGGCGGCGCCCGGCTTGATCCAGTCGGCCTGGATCAGGTGCGGCACTCCAACTGCGGCCACGACGATATCGGCACGGCGCACCTCACCGGCGAGGTCGACGGTCCGCGAGTGCGTCAGGGTGACGGTCGCATCGAGGCCTTTGCGGGTGAACAGCAGGCCAAGCGGGCGACCGACGGTGAGGCCGCGACCGACCACGACGACCTTTTTGCCCACGATCGGCACGTCGTAGCGGCGCAGCAGCTCGACGATTCCGGCCGGGGTGCACGGCAGCGGGGAGCGCAGTTCGCCCTCGATCCCGAGCACCAAACGCCCGAGGTTGGTCGGGTGCAGGCCGTCGGCATCCTTCGACGGATCGATCAGTTCGAGCATCGCGTTCTCGTTGTGGCCGACCGGAAGCGGCAGCTGAATGATGTAGCCGGTCACCTCGCGGCTGTTATTAAGATCCTTGATGGCGGCACGCACGTCGGCACTGGTCGCCGAGCCGGGCAGGTCGATGCGAATCGATTCGATGCCAACCTCGGCGCAGTCGCTGTGCTTGCCGGCGACGTAGGTCTCCGAGCCGGGATCATTGCCGACCAGCAGGGTGGCCAGTCCGGGCACGACACCGTGCGCGCGCAGGGCCACGATGCGATCGCGAAGCTCAGCCTTGATATCAGACGCGGTCTTGACGCCGTCGAGTGTGATTGCCGTCATTTGCGGTTCCCTACTGTTGTGGTTCAGGTCGGTACTGTCGTCCAGGTCACTCGGTCGGGGCCCGGGCCCCGTCCGCGGGCCCAGGTTATAACGTGGGCCCAGGGACGGGGCCCAGGCCCCGGACAAAGGTGCGGCGGAGGTACATTGCGCGAGTAACTCGCAGGCGGGCACGAGAAGACGGATGCTGCCGGCCAGGCCGGCCGGCAGCATCCGTTCTCGAAGGANGCAGGCGGGCACGAGAAGACGGATGCTGCCGGCCAGGCCGGCCGGCAGCATCCGTTCTCGAAGGAGCTACTGCTCCAGCCCGGAGTACAGCGGGAACGCCTGCGTGAGCGCTCCGACGCGGGTGCGGAGCGCGGCGATGTCGGCGCCGGGCTTGAGTGCCGCGGCGATGACGTCGGCAACCTCGGTGAACTCGGCGTCACCGAATCCGCGGGTGGCCAGGGCCGGCGTGCCGATGCGCAGGCCCGACGTGACCATCGGCGGGCGCGGGTCGAACGGAACGGAGTTGCGGTTCACCGTGATGCCCACCTCGTGCAGGGCATCCTCGGCCTGCTGGCCGTTGATCTCGGAGTGGCGCAGGTCGGCGAGCACGAGGTGCACGTCGGTTCCGCCGGTGAGCACGTCGATGCCGTGCTCGCGCGAGTCGTCAGCGGTCAGGCGCTCGGCGAGGATTCGGGCACCGCGCAGGGTGCGCTCCTGACGTTCCTTGAACTCGGGCTCGGCGGCGAGCTTGAACGCGGTCGCCTTGGCGGCGATCACGTGCATCAGCGGGCCGCCCTGCTGGCCGGGGAACACGTTGGAATTGAGTTTCTTGGCCAGGGTCATGTCGCGCGAGAGGATGAAGCCCGAGCGCGGGCCGGCGAGGGTCTTGTGCACGGTGCTCGACACGACGTCGGCGTAGGGCACGGGCGAGGGGTGCAGGCCGGCGGCGACGAGTCCGGCGAAGTGGGCCATGTCCACCCAGAGCAGCGCGCCGACCTCGTCGGCGATGGCGCGGAAAGCTTCGAAGTCGAGGTGACGCGGGTAGGCCGACCAGCCGGCGATAATGACCTTCGGCTTGCTCTCGAGTGCCTTGTCGCGCACGACATTCATGTCGACGCGGAAGGTCTCCGGGTCGACTCCATAGGCGACCGGGTTGTACAGCTTGCCCGAGAAGTTGAGCTTCATACCGTGGGTGAGGTGGCCGCCGTGAGCCAGCTCGAGGCCGAGGATGGTGTCGCCGGGGGTTGCGATGGCGGAGAGGACTGCGGCGTTCGCTGTGGCGCCGGAGTGCGGCTGCACGTTCGCGTAGGCGGCTCCGAACAGGCTCTTGGCCCGGTCGATGGCGAGCTGCTCGGCGACGTCGACGTACTCGCAACCGCCGTAGTAGCGGCGTCCCGGGTAGCCCTCGGCGTACTTGTTGGTGAGCACGGAGCCCTGCGACTGCAGCACGGCGCGCGGAACGAAGTTCTCGCTCGCGATCATTTCGAGGTAGTCGCGCTGGCGGCCGAGCTCCTGCTCGAGCACGGCGGCGATTTCGGGGTCAACGACCGAGAGCGGTTCGTTGAAGGTCGACTTCAAGACGGTAGCGGAATCAGGCACGGAGTTCTCCTTATATATGGATGTTGCGGCCCAGGCGTGCGGCCACTAACCGTGTCAGTCGCTCCCCGATGGTGACCCATCTTCGTGCTACGCCAGTTGCGACTCGACCAGCATATCAGCGGATGCCGCCGCGCGCGTCTTTTCGTGGCGCTGGTCGGCGCGGCTCCGGTCGTCGCGGCACTCGGCAGCCTCGCCGGCACCGCTAGCTCGGGCTGCCACGATCGCTAATGAGTGCCGCGAGCCACGCTGGGGCGAGCGGGCCGGGTCAGCGGGCAGCGCGGCGATCGCGCAGCTCGTCAACGATGAGCAGATCGGGCCGCAGGTGCTCGGTCTCGTAGGCGGCCCGACCCACGAGGTGCGCGGCCATCGGCGCGGTCAGCGCCTGAAACACCACGATGGCGACCACGAGGGTGACGGTGCCGACCGAGAAATTGTTGATCGCGACATCCGCTGTCACGGCCATGAGCCCGAAGATCTGCGGCTTGGTCGCGGCATGCAGGCGCGACAGAACGTCGGGAAAGCGAATCAGCCCGATTCCGGCGGCGAGGCACATCGCAGCACCGGCGAGCACCAGAATAGCCGTCAGCACGTCGTGCAACAGGGCGCTCATGCGCTGTCCCTGGCCGGCAGAAAGCGGGCGACGCTGAGCGATCCGAGCACCGCGAACAGCGCCAGCACGAGCAGCACCGGCAGGGTGTCGGTGTGCCGGTTGAGCGCCATCTCCGCGGCGAGGGCGCAAATGATCGTCGCGACCAGCACGTCGGAGGCGATGACCCGGTCCAGCACGCTCGGGCCGACGACGATACGGTAGACGGCCAGGAGAGCGCCGACCGCGAACATGATCGACGCGACGACGGCCACAATCTGCAACATCATGAGGTTCCCTTCAGGCGAGCTGCGCGCCGATCTGCGGGCCGCACCCCGCGCATCCGTTCAACGTCTTCGCTTGAGCCGAACCCCCGCACAATGCGTCGCTCGGTGTCCAGCACCCGGCGGCGAAAACTCTCAATATCGCGAGCGCTCTGCATATTGAGCACGTGCAGATAGAGGATCGACGATTCCCGGTCGATGTCGACCACGATCGAGCCGGGAACGATCGACGTGGCCACGGCGGTCCAGGTGAGAATGAGGTCGCTGCGGGTGCGCAGTCGAATCTCCAGAATGGCGTTCGACGTGACCAGCCGCGGCTTCACGGCCAGCCAGGACACGTCGATCGAGGCGCGCACAATGTCCAGGATCAGTCGCACGAAGAATACGACGGTGTGCAGCGGATGCAGCCGCCCACTCAGCTGCACCGGCACCAGATAAAACGCCACGGTAACGACGATACCGACGACGAGCGCGACGAGCAGATTGAGCCAGGAGAATTCGCCCCAGAGCAGCATCCACAGCACGATCAGGGCGATCAGCGGCGGAATCTGGTTGCCGACGGCGCCCCGCCGTTCGCGCGGCGTGGTCATCGGGAACCCCCCTCGAAGTTGGTGCCCACGTTGCTCTCTTCGATTGAACCGGTACCGTTCGGGAACACGGCATCAATGTAGGTCGACGGCGAGCTGATATTGGCGGCAGCCCGGGTGGCCAGGGCGAAGATCGGCCCGGCGAACACCGTCAGCCCCAGGGTCAGCACGAGCATGGAGGTGGTCGCGCCGACCATGAGCGGCGAGATCGTCTTCTTCAGCACGAGCCCAGCGTCCTGCGGGTCTTCCACGAGCTGCGCCGACATAGACGAGGTGTAGTCCTTCACCTGTTTCTTCGGCCGCCAGAACGCCAGGTTCCAGGCCCGGGCGAGGGCGTAGAGGGTCAGCAGCGACGTGAGCGCGCCGACCCCGATCAGCACGTAGATGAGCGGGTCGGCCACGATCGTGCCGGCCTGAAACAGGGCGATCTTGCCGAGAAAACCGGAGAACGGCGGGATTCCGCCGAGGTTGAGCGCGCCGAGAAAGAACAAAATGGCCACCAGCGGCGACGATTTCAGCAGCCCGCCGAGCCGCGACAGCGAGGTGGTTCCGCCGACCCGATCGATCAGCCCGGCGGCCAGAAACAGGGTCGTCTGCACGGTGATGTGGTGCACGACGTAGAAGATAGTCGCGGCGATGGCGAGCGGGGTGCCGATCGCGATCCCGAACAGCATGTAGCCAATGTGACTGACCAGGGTGAACGACAGCAGCCGTTTGATATCGGCCTGGGCGAGCGCGCCCAAAATGCCCACCAGCAGGGTCAGCGCGGCGACGACCATGAGCGGCGTCGAGAACTGATTGTCGGGAAAGAACAGCGTCTGGGTGCGCAGAATCGCGTACACCCCGACCTTGGTGAGCAGCCCGGCGAAGACCGCCGTGACCGGGGCGGGCGCGGTCGGGTAGGAGTCCGGCAGCCAGAACGACATCGGAAAGACCGCGGCCTTCACCCCGAAGGCGATCAGCAGCAACAGACCGAGAATCAGCTGAATATCGGCGGGGAGATCGGGCATCCGCTCGGCGATGAGGGCGAGGGTGACCGTGCCGGTGGCGCCGTAGATGAGGGCGATCGCACTGAGAAACAGCAGGGACGACACCAGGCTCACTACGATGTAGGTGATACCCACCCGGATGCGCGCTCCCGTACCACCAAGGGTCAGCAGCACATAGCTGGCCGAGAGCAGCATCTCGAAACCGACGTACATGGTGAACAGGTCGCCGGCGACGAAGGCGTTGAACAGGCCGGCGGCCAGCACGAGGTAGGTCGGGTGAAAGATCGAGACCGGCGTTTCGAGGTCACCGTCGATGATGCCCTGGCCGACGGCGAACAGCAGCACGCCGAGCAGCATGAGCGCCGAGATGAGCAGCATGATTGCCGACAGCCGGTCGACGACGAGCACGATGCCCCACGGCGCGTCCCAGCCGCCGACCTGCACCACGGCCGGTCCGTGCCGGTCGACCATGACCAGCAGTACGGCGCTCATCACGGTCGCCGCCGCGAGGCTGAGAACGCTCACGAGAACCTGCAGGCGGCGGCGCTGGCCGAGCATCAGGGCGACCGCCGCACCGAGCAGCGGCAGGCAGACGATCAGGGGAACCAGGGCGGTCATCGCGCGTTCCTCTCGTCTGAAGCGGATGCGCCGGCGCGGCCGGCAGCATCCGCTTTCGACGTGTCTTCATCGCTGGTGGCGCCGTCGCCGCGCTCGAACTCGTCGATGGACTCGGCGATGGCATCGTCATCGTCGGAGGAGGAACGGAAGGTGGCGTCGGCGTCGCCGGCACTCTCGGTGGCGTGCTCGTCGGTGAGGGTGTCGCCCTCGTCGCCGAGCTGGGCCAGCCACCAGGACCGGTAGATGAGGGCGAGCAGCAGCGCGGTGATGCCGAAGTTGATCACGATCGCGGTGAGCATGAGCACCTGCGGAATCGGGTCGACCATGTCCTGAACGCTCGTGCCGGTGACGATCGGCGAGCTGCCGGGACGTCCGCTCATGATGAAGATGAGCAGGTTGGTGGCGTTGCCGACCAGCAGAAATCCGATCAGCACCCGGGTCAGGCTGCGTTCGAGCATGACGTAGACGCCGGCCGCGTACATGACGGCCATGACGATGACGAGGGTGAGGGAGGCGCTCATCGGGTGGCTCCTCCGTTCGGGATCTCGTGCAGGGGATGGATGTTCAGCCCTGCAGCCGTGTCGGTCGAGGGCTCGGCCGGGGTACCCGTGTCATCGGGCGCGGGCCGCGGGCCGATTTCGTCGTTCTCGCTCTGCCGATCGATCTCGCTGCCGAGGCTGCGCAGAATGTCGTAGGTGAGGCCGATCACGACAAGGTAGACGCCGATGTCGAAGATGGTCGAGGTTCCAAAGGACAGGTCGCCGAGTACGGGCACTGTGGCGGTGAAGTAGGCCGATTCGAGGGGGATCCCGTCGAAGAACAGCGAGACGACGGCCATTCCCACGGCGAGGATGACGCCGAGGCCGAGGATCTTGCCCGGGTCGATCGGTGCGGCTTCGCTGAGTTCGTAACGCCCCCCGGCAAGGTAGCGGGCCACCAGGGCGAGGCCGGCGAGCAGCCCGCCGGCGAAGCCGCCGCCGGGCAGGTTGTGGCCGGCAAAGAGCAGGTAGATCGACACGATCATGGCCGGGTGGAACAGCAATCGCACGAGCACTTCGATCAGGATCGACCGGTTGCGCGGGTCGTTCTTGCGCCCGGCGAGCAGGAACGCCTGCCGGGTGACGGCGTGCCCCTCGCTGGACAGCTCCGGGTCGGCGACGACGCGGCGCCGGTTGGCGCCCGCGCGCAGGGTGCGGGATTCCTTCAGGCGCGGCACGACCGAGTTGCGGCCGGAGACGAACAGCAGGCTCGCAACGCCGGTCGCGACGACGATCAGCACGGACACCTCGCCCATGGTGTCCCAGGCGCGAATGTCGACGAGCATCACGTTGACGATATTGTCGCCGTGCCCGTCGTCGACCGAGAGGCGCGGCAGGGCTCCGGCGATGCTCGCAAAGTCGCGGGCGCCGAGGGCGATGAAACCGATCGTGCCCATGACCAGGCCGACCAGGCTGCCGATCAGCAGGCGGCGTTTGCGGCGCACCGGTTTGTTGTGCTGGGCGATGTTCGCCGGCAGGCGGCGCAGCACGAGCACGAAGATCACAAGGGTGATCGATTCGACCAGGGCCTGGGTCAGGGCGAGGTCGGGCGCACCGTGAAAGGCGAACAGCGCGACGAGGCCGTAGCCGGTGACGCCGGCGAGGATGACCGCGGTCATCCGCTGCCCGACCCGAGCCGCCATCACCGCGCAAATGGCCATGATCAGGGCAATCAATACCTGGCCTGGATAGTCCCAGAGCACGATCGTTTCGGGCCAGGTACGGTTGACGAACGCTGCGAAGCCGAGGGCGACCACGAATACGCTGAGAATCGTGCCGAGGTACTGCGGCAGCCCTCCCTGCTGGGCGAAGTGGGTGACCCGGGCGGCGACCCGGTCGACACTGCGGATGGCCTTGCCGTAACCGCGGCCGGCGTCGATAACGTCGGGCACCTTCGCCTGCAATTTCGACACTCCTCGGCGCGCCCGGAACAGCAGCGCACCGAGCAGTAGAACGACGGCGCTGAGATACAGCGCCGGCTCGAACCCGTGCCAGAGCGCGAGATGGTAAGGCGGCTCGGTGATGCTGCCGGCGCCCGGCACGGTGTCGGCGTAGGGCGCGAGCAGCGGGTCGAGCAGCGCGGCGAACAGGCCGAGTCCAATCGTCGCGACGGTGAGCACGCCGGGGGCGAGCAGAGTGTCCCACGGGCTCGCGTGCAGCACGGTGTCCGGCTGTTCCCTGCGCGTTCCAAACGCACCCCAGAAGAAACGGATGCTGTAGGCCACCGTCAGCACGGATCCAACGGCCGTGCCGACGAGGGCCGCGTAGCCCCAGCCGGATCCCCCGACGCCGGCGTCAAGCAGCGAGGTGAAGACGGCTTCCTTGGCGACGAAACCGAACAACGGGGGCAGCCCAGCCATCGACGCGACGGCGACGAGCGCGATCAGCGCGAGCGCCGGAGCGCTGCGGCCGACGCCGCTCAGTTTGCGCCAGTCCCGGGTGCCGGCGCGGTGGTCGATCACGCCGACGACGAGAAAGAGGGTGGCCTTGTAGAGGGCGTGCGCGAGCAGCAGGGCGGCCCCGGCGAGCGCGGTGTCGCGGGTATTGAATCCGATCGCGATCATGAGAAAGCCGAGCTGGCTGACCGTGCCATAGGCAAGCAGCAGCTTGAGGTCGTACTGGCGCAGCGCACGCCAGGCCCCGACGACCATGGTCCAGACGCCAAGCGTGACCAGCACCGGCAGCCAGCTAGCGCTGTCGGCGTAGCCGGGAGCGAGCCGGGCGACGATGTAGATGCCGGCCTTGACCATCGCGGCGGCGTGCAGATAGGCGCTGACCGGGGTGGGCGCGGCCATCGCGGCGGGCAGCCAGAAATGGAACGGCACGAGCGCACTCTTGGAGAGCGCCCCGACCAGGATGAGCAGAATCGCCCAGGTACCCATCGTGCTGGTCACCGGGTTGGCGACGATATAGGCCAGGCTCGTGGTGCCGGAGGCGACCGAGATCATCACGACGCCCACGAGCATGACCAGGCCGCCGAAGGTCGTCACGATCAGGGCTTGCAGGGCAGCGCCGCGACTCTCCCGTTTATGGGTGTAATGCCCGATCAGCAGGTAGGAGAGCACGCTGGTGATCTCCCAGAACATGAACATGATCACCAGGTCGTCCGCGGTGACCAGGCCGTACATGGTGCCGGCGAAGGCCAGCAGCAGCGCCGCGAACCGGCCGAGACTCGGTTCGTCGTCGGTAAAGTAACGCGCGCAATAGATCAGTACGAGGGCGCCGACGCCGGTGACCACGAGGGCGAGCAGCCAGGCCAGGGTGTCGACCCGAAAGGAGAGGCTGATGCCGAGCTGCGGAATCCACGGAATGGACTGGGTCACGGCCCCACCCTCGGTGACCGTGGCGGTCTGGGTGAGCGTGTACGCAAACGCTCCGGCCGGCAGCAGGGCGATCAGGTAGAAGACGCGGGTGCCGACGCGCCGGGTGAGCCACGGCGTGAACACCGAGAGAACGACAAACGCGAGGAGGAATTGAACCATGCGGCCTCCAGGCTTGTCAGGTCGGGGTGTGAAGGTCTAGTCTACCCGCCGACAGGGGACGGTCTGCCGTCGGCGCCGCAAACGTGCAGCGGTCGCCTCCGGTGCGGTCCCCGGCCTGGACGAAGTCAGAGTGATGAAAACGTCAGGAGCGGCGGCGGCCGACCAGGTCGGTGACGACCACGAGCGCGAGCGCGACGACGAGCAAACCCACGTAGACCAGCGGCACGAACTGGAGCCCAACGGTCTCGATCAGCACCGCGCCGAGCAGCGCGCCGCCACCGATTCCAGCGTTGAATGCGGTGGTATAGAAGGCGGAGGCGGTGTCGCGAATCTCCGGGGACGCAGCATGCAGCATTCGGGTCTGCATCAACGGTGGCAAGGTTCCGAAGGCCATTCCCCAGAGCACGAACGCGGCGAGCGCGACCGGCAGAGTGGCACTGAACAGGGCGAGCAGGGTGACGCTCACAGCGCTGGCCGCCAGACCGAGCACGAGGCCGAGCGTCGGACGCGGACCGAAGACGGTGCCGACGAGCAGCAGCCCGATCGCCCCGGCGACACCGTAGGCGAAGAGCAGCGGTGCCAGCTGGCTCGCGGCGACGCCGAGACCGTCGAGCAGAAACGGCGCGATGTAGGTGTAGAAGCTGTAGTGGCCGATCATGGTGATGCCGGTGATGAAGCAGATCAGCACGACAGCGGGAATGGTTGCGTCGCGGCGACCGCCCTGGGGAGCGGATGCGGCGGCATCCGTTGTGGACGTGCTTGTGGAATGCCGGGCGACCGGGGGCAGGAACTTCCAGACCAGGGCGGCGCCGATCAGCATGAGCACGCCGAGGGCGACGAAGGAGAGGCGCCAACCGAGCAGGTGGCCGGCCGCGGTACCGAGCGGCACACCGAACACGAAGGCGAGCGTTCCGCCGGCGACGGTGATCGACACGGCGCGGCCGATTTGCGCCTTGGGCACGAGGTGGGCGGCGTAGGCACCGACCACCGACCAGAACAGGCCGTGGGCGACGCCGCCGAGCACCCGCGCCGCGACGACCAGCTCGTAGGTCGGCGCGATGGCGGTGAGCACGCTACTGAGCGCGAAGATGACGAGCACGATAATGATGAGTCCGTGCCGCGGAAACCGGCGGGTCAGGATCGCAACGGGCGCGCTGGTGACGACGACGGTGAACGCAAACCACGACACGAGCAGGCCAATCTGGCTCTCGGTGACGTTCAGGCTCTCGCTCATCTCCGGCAGCAGGCCGGTCGGCAGCATCTCGGAGGTGACCGACAGAAAAACGGCGGCGGCGAGGGTGATCAGGCCGACCCAGGGGAACGGCTGCGTGGCCTTCGCGGCAGGGGTGCGCGGCACGGTGGGCAGAAAGATGTTGGCGGTATTGGTCATGGATGCACTCATACTGGTAGCTCGGCGGGCGTCCGGTCGTTCGCACCGGAGCCGGCTGCGCGCCGACGTGCGCGCCCGGGGCCGGCTTGTTCAGCGCGACCACGTCGAGTGTACCGGACGGTGCTGGCGGGTCAACTGGGCGGGCAGGCAGCCAGTGCGTCGGGATCGAGCAGGGCTCGGGCCGGGGCTGAAGGTCAGCAGTATCCGCTCGTGGTGCCGGCGGGATCGGCCGGTCAGCAGCATCCGCTCGCCGGCCCGGTATTCTGGTCGGATGACTTCTCCGCATCACTGGGTAATCACGTTGGTCTGTGCCGATCAGCCCGGAATCGTGCACGCCGTCACCGGCGCGATCGTGCAGGCGCACGGCAATATCTCGGAGAGCCAGCAATTCTCCAACGCCGACACCGGACGATTTTTCATCCGCCTGCAGGTGCAGTCCCCGGTGACCCGACCTGAACTCGAGGCGGCGCTCGCCCCGGTGATCGAGCGCTACGCGATGGCGTCGATCGTCGATGTCGTGGGGCGCCCGCTGCGCACGCTCGTGCTCGCGTCCTCGGCCGGGCACTGCGTCAATGATTTGCTGTTTCGCCAGCGCGGCGGCCAGCTTCCGGTGGAGATTCCGCTCGTGCTGAGCAATCACGGCACCCTGCGTGACCTGGTCGGGTTCTATGGCGTGCCGTTCGAATCACTGCCCATAACGGATGCGGCCAGCAAGGCCGACTTTGAAACTCGCGTCATCGAGGCGGTCGACGAGCTCGATATCGAACTCGTCGTGCTCGCCCGCTACATGCAGATCCTCTCGCCGGAGCTGTGCGCACGGCTGGGCGGGCGCGCCATCAACATTCACCACTCATTTCTGCCCGGTTTCAAGGGTGCCAACCCGTACCGCCAGGCGCATGCCCGCGGCGTCAAGCTCATCGGCGCGACCGCACACTTCGTGACCGGCGACCTCGACGAAGGACCGATCATCGAGCAAAACGTCGTGCGCGTCGACCACTCTCGCACTCCGGCCGAGCTGGTGTCGATCGGGCAGGACGAGGAGAGCCGCACGCTGACCCAGGCGGTGAAGTGGTTCGCCGAGAACCGGGTGCTGCTCGACGGTGCCCGCACGATTATCTTCAAGTAGCCGGGGACGGGGCCCAGGCCCGGCACGGCCTGAACCACCCAGCACCCTCGCGCGGCCCGGGCCCACCTTACGGTCCGGGGCCCATGATCTATCGTGGGCCCGCTTTCCGGGCCCGGGCCCGGAAAGCGACGGCACGACGGATCGGTAAGATTGACTGGTGACAGACACGCGCGCCCTGCCGAAAATCGGCCCCAACGACATGCTCCGGTTCGTGCTCGAACTCTTCGCCTTCATCAGCCTCGGCATCTGGGGCTTCCTGGCCTGGCCGCTCCCCTGGCCCGGGGTGCTGGTCGGACTCGCCGCCCCCGCCTTCGCCATTTTGGTTTGGGCGCTGTTCCGCTCCCCCAAGGCGGTGTTCCGCCTCGACCCGTTCGGCAAGGCGTTCATCGAAATCGCCATCTTCGGCGCGGCGGCCATCGCCTGGTGGGACCTCGGATTCCCCATCATCACGGTGATCTTCGCCGTCGTCGCGACGGTCAGCGGCGTCATCTCCGGTCGCACAGAGCTGCGCTAACCCGTTGCGCGAGAGCGCAAAAAGTGCCCGATTGAACGTGTCAAACGGGCACTTTTTGCGCTCTCGCGAGGCTAGGCCAACCAGGCCACCGCGGCGGCGACATCCGTTTCGGTGATGCCGTGGCCACCGGGGCGCAGCTCCGACTGCACCTGCGCACCGCGCTGCTCGAGCATGGTCGCGAGCTTCTGCACACTGCCGAGCGGAGCCATCGGGTCGGTTCGACCATTCAGTAGCAACACAGCGGATGCGCTCAGATCTCCGTCAGCGACCCGCGCGTCGATCCCGCGGTCGGCGTCGAGCGAGGGGGCGAGCGGATGCATGCCGGAGAACGCAATCACGCGCGGCAGCACCTTCGGGTGCAGAAGCGCCGTCGCCAGGGCAATATTGGCGCCGTTGGAAAAGCCGACGGCAACAATCGGCCGGTCGCCGAGCGCGTAGGTGGCGCGCGCCCAGGTCAGAAACGCGGCGAGGTCGTCAGCGCGTCGGGCCACGTCCGCGGTGTCGAACACACCCTCGGACAGTCGCCGAAACCAACGATTCATGCCGTTCTCCTGCACCCGACCGCGCGGGGCGAGTATCGCAGCGGTGGGATCGAGCGCGCTGGCGAGCCCGGCGATCTCCTGCTCGTTGCCCCCGGTCCCGTGCAACATCAGCAGCACGCGGGCGTCGTCCGAGCCCGGGTGAAACAGGTGCGGCCACTCGGCCTGCGGCGTCGCGTCGCTCATTCGGTGATCGAGGCGGCGACCGAGGCGGCGACCGGCGCTGGAGCATCCACTACCGCCGGGTTATTCTCGGGCGGCAGCACGATCGGCGCCACCGCGTTCTCGATGGCCTCGCGGCTCGGCTCGAGCCACGGCGGCAGCTTGAGCGAGCGACCAAGTTCGAGCAGCGGCTCGTCGATGTCGAAGCCGGGGGTGTCGGTGGCGAGTTCGAACAACACGCCGCCGGGTTCGCGAAAGTAGATCGAGGTGAAGTACTGGCGGTCCAGGATAGCGGTCACGCCGTAACCGCGATCGGCGAGCTGTTCACGCCATTCGGCCTGGGTGGCGCGGTCCGGCACCCGGAAGGCCACGTGGTGCACGCTGCCGCCGGCGGTCAGGCCGGGGGTTCCGGAGGGGTCGGCGAGCACGTCGACGAGGTTTCCGGGCGCGCCATCGCCGGCACCAACGCGAGTGCGGCCATCCGTTTCAGAGATGACGCGCATGCCGAGGTCGTCCGTGAGCACCTGCACGGTCTTCGCCGGGTCGGCGACGGTGAGCACCGACGAGTGCTGCCCACGCACCGCGAATTCAGCGGGAACGGATGCGGAATCCCAGGGATTGCGCGGATCCACCGTTGAAGATGCCACCAGGTCGAGCTGAAGCCCGTCGGGGTCGCGCAGCGAGAGCCGCTCCTCGTGGGACGAGCGCCCGGTCACGGCGGATTCCACACCGAGCTTGGCGAAATGGTCCTTCCACCAGCCGATGCTGCCGGCCGGAACGGAGAACGCGGTCGTGGTCGACTGGCCGGCGCCGGTGTGGCCGCTGCGAATGCCGGTCCAGGGAAAGAAGGTGAGCAGCGAGCCGGGCCGGCCGGAATCGTCGCCGTAGTACAGGTGGTAGGTGCCCGGGTCGTCGAAGTTGACGGTCTTCTTGACGAGACGAAGTCCCAGCCCGGTCACGTAGAAGTCGATGTTGCGTTGTGGGGCACCGGCAATCGCGGTGACGTGGTGCAGTCCGGTGGTCTGTACGGTCATGAGGCCCTCCTGGCGAGTTTGTTATTCATGCAAACGCATGAATGTGCCGCGGTATTCCCAACCCGACCGCTCACGCGCGCTTTCCTGTGGCTATTTCGGAAAATCGGCCACCGCCGCCCTGCGAGCGCCCCGCAATCATGCGGAAGTTCGGCGTACGGCATTGGCCTGTCCTGAATAAGTCACGCGCGCGCGACCGACCTGACGCCGCCCCATCGGACTCAGGCGGCGACGCGACACTCGGACGGCATCCGCAGCGCATAGGCGGCGGCGATCAGCAGGAACACGGCGCCGACGGCGAATCCAGCCGAGAACGAAAAAGCGTCGACGAGCAGGCCGGCAACCAGCGGACCGACGATCGCACCGGCATCCGCGCACATGGAGAACATCGAGACCGGGCGGCCCCCGCGCGCGCCGGCCGCATCGCCGACCGCCGCGGCGGGAGCGGTGCCCATGAAGGCGGCGGCGACCCCGTAGACGCAGAGCAGCGCGCCGAGGACCCAGATGTTCGGCGCAAACGAGATGGCGACGATCGCGAGCCCGGCCACAGCGAAAGCCCCGATAATGGCCGGTTTACGGCCGACGGTGTCGACAAACCGGGCAGCCGGAGCGAGCGCGAGCGCCTGGGCGACGGCTGCGGCCGCCAACGCGATTCCGGTCCACGAACTCGTCCCCCCGAGCACGACGACCACGAACAGTGGAATGAGGGTGGTGCGCACCCCGAGCGAGGTCCAGCCCTGAGCGAAATTCGCGAGGCAGGCCGCGCGAAAGCGCTCGTCCCGCAGCACGGTGCGAAACGGCGTGCGCACAGCGGATGCGTCGGCGCCGGCCAGCGCGCTGCCCCGGCCGCCCGAGCGCAACAGGAACAGCCCGACCAGGCCGGCCACGGTGAGGGTTCCGGCGTAGAAGAAGAAGGGTGCGGTCAGCGAGATGGTCGCGAGCAGACTGCCGATAGCCGGGCCGGCCATGCCGCCGATGAGGAATCCGCCCTGGTAGAAGCCGATCGCGCGGGCCCGGCGGCCCGGTTCGGCCGTGCGCAGCAACAGCGTCATGGCCGACACGGAGAACATGGCGGAGCCGATGCCGCCGGCCCCGCGCAACAGCAACAGTTGCAGGTAGCTGTCGGCCGCCCCGACCAGTCCGCTCGAGAGTGCGACAATGCCAATTCCGACGGCGAGCACGGTTCGTTCCCCGGCCCAGTCGATCAGGCGACCACAGGCCGGGCTGAACACGAACCGCATGAGAGCGAAGGCCGAGACAACCGCGCCGACCTCGAGGTTGCCGACACCGAAGCTCTGCACGTAGACCGGCAGCACCGGAACGACGACGCCGAAGCCCACCATCACGAAGAAGGCGATGACGCCGAGCACGATCACGTCGCGGTTCAGCCGCGGTTTCGGGCTGACGCCCGGTTCGGGTACAGCGGATGCCCGGAGTCGCCCCCGCATCCATCCCGCCAGTCGCATCCCTCCAGCCTAAACTGCCCAGCCTCGCAACCCGTTCCCGGCCCCGGCCCCGGGCCCACCTTAGGGAAGCAGGCCCATGATCCATCATGGGCCCGGTTTCCGGGCCCGGGCCCGGAAAGCACCGGAGCGGGAGCAACGCGGAAGCACGAGTGGGGGTGACTGATGCTTGATCAGTCGCCCCCACGTCGCCGGGCCCACCTTAGGGAAGCGGGCCCATGATCCATCATGGGCCCGGTTTCCGGGCCCGGGCCCCGTCCAGAGTGCGGTCAGGGACCGGGCACCACTGCCGCGGGGGCTACCGCACGATCAGCAGCGAGCGCGACGCGCTCTTCGCGGCCGCGACCAGGTCGTTGCCGGCGTACTGCCCGGCGACCTTGTAGAAGCCACGGCTGAGCTTCGGCAGCGTCACGCTGCCGCGCCCGTTCTCATCGAGCGCCACCGTGAAGCGGCGCGTGTCGACCGTGATGGTGGCAGTGTCGCCCACTTCACCCTTGCTGGTGACCGTGATCGACGCGGTGACGCGACTGGAGAAGAACACGGCTCGGTGGTTGAGGCTCACCGCCACCTTCGCGGCGTACTTCAGCACGACCCCGGCCGAGGTCGCCGTTGCGCTGGCCCCGTCCGGCACCGACGCAGTGACCAGCACGGTCAGTGTCGTTCCGGCGAGCGCCGCCGTCGGCTTGAACGTCGCCGAGGTCGCGCCGGCGATGTCGACGCCGTCGCTCTGCCACTGGAAGCCGAAGGTCAAACCCGCGGTGGTCCACTGGCCGGGGTCAGCCGTCAGCACCGAACCAATCTCGGGCGTGCCCGAAATGCTCGGCGCCACCGTGTTCAGTACCGGTTCGCTGCCTTCGCTCGCCGCGATGGCGAGAACCGTTGACGCCGAGCTGTCGCCATAGTCGACCACGCCCAGATACGGCGTGTTCGGCACCAGGCCGGCCCAGCTCAGCGCGTACGTGATTGGCACACCCTGCGGCCCCTGAATCGTCGGCGGCGTCGCCGCGAACCCGTTCGTGGGCTCGCCAGACGAAACCGAAAACGTGTTCACGTCAAACGCGGTCGTGCCCGAGAAGACGTCCACGATGACCTGATAGAAGCCAGCCTCCGGGTCACTTAGATCGACATGCTCATCGGCGGATCCGGTGGCCGACTGCCAGCCGGCGATCGGGTTGCCACCCGGGCCGTCGAGCAGCAGCACGAACAGGTCGAGGTCGGAAGAATCATCCACGGCGTTCAGGTCGAACCGTGCCAGCCGGTCGCCCCGAATCTCCACCTCGTAGGCGAACTGGTCGCCGGTCGTGCCCGCATCGGTGTGCGGGCTGGACGGGTCGTCGGCGTTGTTCTGGTGTACCCCGTTGGCCAGGCCGCTGAGGTTCAGCGCCACCGGCTCCGACCCGCCGGGGGCGACGGTCACATCGACAGTGCCGTCCACGCCGGCGCCAGCCACCTCGGTCGGGGCGATGACGGTGACCGGACGAACCGCGATCGGGCTGTGCACGATGGAGAAGAAGTCGCCAGGGTCACCCGAACCGCCATCGCCGTAGCCCCAGTCCAGCGAGCCGGTGGCGAAGACGTCGAGCGGGGCATCCGTTCGAGTGAACGTCACCGTGTAGCTCTGCGTCTCACCGACGTTCGTGAACGTCATCTCGGCTGGAGAAACGACCGCATCGATGCCGGCAATCTCGATCGGAGTGGCGGTGTAGGTGCCGACCTGGACGGCCGTCACCGTGCGGGTGATCGTCTCCGGCGCCGTGAGGGCACCGATCTGGATCGACGCCAGGTTCAGGTTGCTCGCGTCTATCGGTGCAACGCCGGCATCGAACCCGATCCCCTGCAGGTAGGCCAGCCAGTCGGCCGGACCGCTCTGGTAGATCAACCCCGGAAAGTCCATTGCCGACGGGGTGACTTGTCCGGCACCCTGTGCGAACGGGTCGGTCACGCGCACACCGGCGGAATCGACGGTGTCCAGCGCGGTCGTCATCATGACCGACTTGATCTCGGCGGGCGTCGCGAGCGGCCGCACCCCGAGATAGAGCGCGGCCAGGCCGGCGATGTGCGGGCTGGCCATCGAGGTGCCCGAGAGGAACTGGAACGTCGGGTCTTCCCCGGCGGCGTTGGCACCGTCGGCGAGAATTCCCACGCCGGGGGCCGCGATATCGGGCTTGAGCAGGTCACCGCCGTCGGCCAGCACCGGTCCACGCGAGGAGAATCCGGCAACCTGCGGCACCGGAGTCTGCTCGGCAGTCGTGTTGTCCGGAGTGAATGTGACCGTGGCACCGTCGGTCGCCGCGTAGGCGAAGATCGGGTCGAAGGCTGGCGCATCCAGGTGGATGCTCGGCACCGAGTGCCCGTCCGGGTCGACGTCGAGCGGGGTGCGGTTGACCAGCACCATTCCGCTGCCGCCGGCCCGCAGAACCTCGGCCGATTTGGCGACCCGGTCGTAGACGCCGCGCTCACAGAACACGATCGCGCCGGCCACCTTGGCCGTATCGAGGGAGTTCGGCGCGCAGAGCAGCGCGTCGGCCGGCTCGAAACCGCCGACCGACACGAGATCGGCCCGAACCAGGGAACCCGACAGCGGCGTCGCTCCCGGCGTACGGTCCACGGTGATCGACGCTCCGGCGTAGGCCGAACCGTTGCCAAGGGTGGCCGTGGCTTCGAAGGCCGGAATGGTGCTCGCCGCGACCGTGGTGATCCACGGGGCGACGTTGTCGACGGTCGACGGGCCAGGGCCGGCGTTTCCAGCGGATGCCGCCACAAAGATTCCCGCCGCCGCCGCTCCCAGAAATGCCTGGTCAAACGGCGAGAACGTCGTTTGAGCCGGGCTGCCGCCGATTGAGAAGTTGATCACGTCGACACCATCGGCGATCGCCTGGTCGAGGGCTGCCAGAATGTCGGAGCCGGCGCAGCCGTCATCATCCGCTGTCGTGGCATCGGGGCCGGACCAGCACACCTTGTAGGCCGCGATTTTGGCGGCCGGAGCGACACCCGAGATGGAACCGAAGTCGACGCCGTTGACGTTGGCGGCGACCTCGAAGTTACCGCCGGCGGTGCTCGCCGTGTGCGAACCGTGCCCGTCGCCGTCGCGCGGGGAAACATACTCTCCGGTCGCGGCCGTGCCGATCTGGTCGGCGCCGAACCCGTCGAGGTAGTACCGCGCACTGACGATCTTGGTGCTGCAGTCGCTCGCAGCGAACTGCTCGCCGGTCTGGCAGGTGCCGGTGAAGGTGCTGCCGTCGGCCTTGTTCATGGTGATCGTGTCACCGTCGAGCCACGGCTCGTCGCCGGGCGTTGTGCCGAGCGCGTCGCCGGCGAATGACGGGTTTTCCGGCGCGATTCCCGAGTCGAGCACCCCGATCACCACGCCCTTGCCGGCTTTGCTCGGGCCACCCAGCTTGGACCAGACCCCGGTCGGGCCGCTCAACCGCAGATAGTCGGTCGACGACTCGGCGGTCAGGTGCAGGAGGGTGTCGGGAACCACCGACACCACGTTCTTCTTCGCGGCGAGCGCCGCCGCCTGCTTACCGCTGAGCTCTGCCGAGAATCCGTTGAGCCCGAGCGTGTACGACGCCCCCACCGTGGCGTCAACGGATGCCGCCAGTTCACTCTGCAGGCGAGTCAGGTAGTCCCGGTAGGTTTCGGCCGAGCGACTCTGCGCGTCCAGTTTGGCGCCCAGGCCCGGCATCGTCGCCGAGAACCCGTTGACTCCGCCGCGATACAGGGCGACAGCATCGTCGCTCAGGGTCACAATGTAACGGCCCGCGGTGAAGTCCATCCGCTGCCCGCTGGGCGAGCCGATGCTTCCGGCGAGGCCGGTTGCGGCTGACGCTGCCAGCGCGGGCGGAGCCCCGCCGACGAGTGTTGATGCGCCCACCAGGGCAAGGGTGACGGCGGCGGCGATTGTGGCGCGGCGGCGTGTGCGAGATGTTGACGCTGGCTTCAGCGCAGCATCCGGCGACGACATCGTGCGCCTGAAGAAAGAACTCACGTGGGTGTCCAATCCGATAAGGGTGCGAGGTGGTCTCGTTCCACAACAGAAACAAAAACTGTTCCGATGCACAGTTCGCTCGTGACCGTAGCGCGCTCGGCGACCCCCGGATAGGGGCAGTCCCCAGGTCCCGCAGGCGGGGAGTCTGGGTCAGCTCTGCACAACCTCCGACGTTTCCCAGGCGGCCGGCGCACTCGCCGGCTGACGCACCGCCGGCTCACCACCAGCGCGCAGATTCGGGTACCGCAGCGGGTCGGCATCCACTCGTGTACGCAAAAAGGACCCCGACCGAAAACGGTCGAGGTCCTTTGGGCTGGTTCGGGTTACGCCAGGCGGGTCTGCAGGTTCTCAGCGAGCGAGGCGAGGAATTCCTCGGTGGTCTGGTACGTCTGGTCCGGGCCGACCAGGAGTGCGAGGTCCTTGGTCATCTTCCCGCTTTCGACGGTCTTGATGACGACGTCTTCGAGGGTCAGGGCGAACTCAGCCAGGGCCGCGTTATTGTCGAGCTTGGCGCGGTGCGACAGGCCACGGGTCCAGGCGTAGATCGACGCGATCGGGTTGGTCGAGGTGGGCTTGCCGAGCTGGTGCTGGCGGTAGTGACGAGTGACAGTACCGTGGGCTGCCTCGGCCTCGACGATCTTGCCGTCGGGGGTGGAGAGCACGCTGGTCATGAGGCCGAGCGAGCCGAAGCCCTGTGCGACGGTGTCGGACTGAACGTCGCCGTCGTAGTTCTTGCAGGCCCAGAGGTAGCCGCCCTCCCACTTCATGGCCGAGGCGACCATGTCGTCGATGAGGCGGTGCTCGTAGCTGAGACCGGCCGCTTCGTACGCCGTCTTGAACTCGGCGTCGAAGATGTCCTGGAAGATGTCCTTGAACCGGCCGTCGTAGGCCTTGAGGATGGTGTTCTTGGTCGAGAGAAAGACCGGCACGTTGCGCTCGAGGCCGTAAGCCAGGGTGGCGCGGGCGAAGTCGGTGATCGACGAGTCGAGGTTGTACATGCCCATGGCGACGCCGTCGCCGGGAGCTTCGAACACCTCGAAGGTCGACGGCTCGCTGCCGTCCTGCGGGGTGAAGGTCATGCTGAGCGTGCCCTTGCCCTTGAAACGAAAGTTGGTGGCCTTGTACTGGTCACCGTAAGCGTGACGGCTGATGATGATCGGCTTGTTCCAACCCGGCACGAGGCGCGGGATGTTGGAGATGACGATCGGCTCGCGGAAGATGGTACCGCCGAGGATGTTGCGAATGGTGCCGTTCGGCGAGAGCCACATCTTCTTGAGGCCGAATTCTTCCACCCGCGCTTCGTCGGGCGTGATGGTCGCGCACTTCACGCCGACGCCGTGCTTCTGAATGGCGTGGGCCGCGTCGATCGTGATCTGGTCGTTGGTTTCGTCGCGCTTCTGAATGGAGAGGTCGTAGTACTCGAGGTCGATATCGAGGTACGGGTGAATGAGCGTTTCCTTGATCGCGTGCCAGATGATACGGGTCATCTCGTCGCCATCGAGCTCGACAACTGTTCCCTCAACCTTGATCTTCGACAAAAATATCTCCTCTTTGTTCAGTGTGGCCGTCACGACCACCGTCAAGCTTACTAGAGGCCGGCAACTATCTTGACATCGAGATAAATTTGCGAGGTGAATTGCGGGGGCCAAACGCCCTCTCGACTACCGGCTACCCCGGACGCACGTTAGCCTGAACACATGGGTGAGCTGAAGCTGGAAGAATTATCCGCACGAAACATCGTCGCGGCCAACAATCTGAGCCTTAAGCCTGGCCAGGAACAATTCATTGCACCGGTCTCGTATTCGGTCGCCGCCTCGGTGATCAACCCGGCCACCTCGTGGCAGCGCGTGGTGCTCCTCGACGGCGTCGTCGCTGGTTTCATCCACGGCAATTTCGACCCCAACTCCGAGCACGAAGAATTTCGCGCCTGCATCTGGCGCATCAACGTCAACGCGGAGACCCAGGGCCAGGGCGTCGGCAAGTTCGCCGCTGAAGCCCTCGCCGCTGAAGCCCGTGAACGCGGATTCGACCACGTCAACGTCATCTGGGAGCCGGGCGCCGACGGCCCGGAGGCCTTCTTCCACCGGCTCGGTTTCGTCGATGTCGGCGAAACCCAGTTCGGCGAGGTCATCGGCTCCCTGCAGCTCTAATTTCCTTAGTGAGTGGGCCCGCGGACTTCGTCTCCCGGGTGCTCGGCGTGGTCGATTCGATCCCGCCGGGTCGGGTGATGACCTACGGCGGCGTGGCCGCGCAGCTCGGTTCCCGCGCCGCCCGTGCCGTCGGCCAGGTAATGGCCCGCTACGGTTCCGACGTGGCCTGGTGGCGCGTGATTCGCGCCGGCGGGCATCCGCCGATCGGTCATGCGGCCCAGGCGCTGCCGCACTACGAGGCCGAGAACACGCCGTTGCTGCGGTCTGCCGCTGCCAGCACCATCGAAGCGGATGCCGCCTACCGCGTCGATTACCGCGCCGCGCGCTGGTCACCGCCCACGTAGCGCGCACGATTGCCGCGCCGCGCGCTCGGCTCAATCACAGCGGTCGCCGCGCACATAACGGTGCCGGGCCCCAATCCTGGCCCGGCACCGGCATCTCGCGCTGAACCTTCTGCCTTGGTCGGTGACGCCCTGCTGCGCGGCCTGGGCACCCTGGAACAGGCAATCACCGCCGAGAAACTCGCCGCGGCCTGGCGGGTACTTCTGATGGAGGTGCCGGGGATGAATACCAAGCAGGCCTACAAACGGGCCAGACGGATGCGCGTCGAACCAAACGATGCCTCCGGCGATCCCACCTGCGACGATCAGATCAACAACTGGGTGGCTGCGGTTCGCGCCGACCCACCAGACAAATGTGCTTGCGGCGGCCGTTCCGACAAGAACACCGCCTGCCATTCCGGCCAGCCTTCTCCGCCACCACCCCACAGTGACAGCAACGAGCTGAGCGTCGGGAACGTGAACCACGAGCCGCAAAATGCGGTGCGCCAGCTCGCCCAGCACTCCGTCGCTCGCAGCAACAGCCGCCGCCGCCGCAACGATTGCGATCGCCACCAGTGTGCACGTCGTCAAATTGGTTAAATCGATCAACGAGAAAGTGCTCATATCTGTATGTCTATGTATGAAGTTATGTCGTGTCTAGCTAATACAAACTTCACGACATAATCGTCATGTCGCCAGACGCATCTCCGAAACCCATGAATACCTCGGCCTCCTGCCCGACGAGTCCCGCCCTGCTCGACTACACAACTTGCCCGGCTTCGCGAGGCGCGGGAGCTCTGGCCGGACCCGAAGGCCCGCGCATTGGCGCAACCGTAGCGCGGCACAAACTCGTTGGCCGGGGCGACGAGGAGGCTCGTCGCCCCGGAGGCCCTTACACCAGGGAGTCGCGCCAGGCGGCGTGCATCGTCGCGAAGCGGCCGGTCCCCGAGATGAGGTCGTTCGGGGTGCCGTCTTCCACGATGCGGCCGTGTTCCATCACGAGTACCCGGTCGGCGATCGCGACCGTCGACAGCCGGTGCGCGATGATCACGGCCGTGCGATCGGCCAGAAGAGTCTGCAGCGCCTCCTGCACGAGCCGTTCGCTGGGAATGTCGAGCGACGACGTGGCCTCATCGAGGATGAGCACCGCCGGGTTCGCCAGAAAAGCCCGAGCAAACGAAATCAGCTGGCGCTGACCGGCCGACACCCGCCCGCCGCGTTTGTTCACGTCGGTGTCGTACCCGTTCGGTAAACTCTCAATGAAGTCGTGAGCACCGACGGCGGCCGCGGCGGCGCGAATTTCTGTCGCCGAAGCATCCGGTTTGCCGATGGCGATATTCTCGGCGACTGAACCACTGAACAGGTAGGCCTCCTGGGTGACCATGACGATCGCCCGGCGCAGGTCCTTGGGGTGCAGGTCGCGCAGGTCGACGTCGTCGAGCCGCACCCGGCCATCCGTTGGATCGTAGAAGCGGCTCATCAACTTGGCGAGGGTGGATTTACCGGCTCCGGTCGATCCGACCAGGGCGATGGTCTGCCCGGCCGGAATGTCGAGGTCGAAGTGCGGGAGAATCTCCCGATCGACCTGGTAAGCGAACTGCACATTGTCGAATCGCACCCGCCCGCGAGCCTCCCAGAGGTCGACCGGGGCGACCGGATCGGGCACGCCCGGGCGCTCCTCGAGCACACCCGAGATCTTTTCGAGCGCCGCCGCAGCAGACTGATAGGAGTTGTAGAACATCGCCATCTCCTCCATCGGATCGAAGAACCGGCGGGTGTAGAGCAGCGTCGCGAGCAGCGCGCCGATGGCCAGCTGGCCATCGGCCACCCGAAAACCGCCGACGAGCAGCACGGCCGCGACCGTCACGTTTCCGATCAGCACGAGCCCCGGATCAAACACTCCGAACAGCTGAATCACGCGCGCGTTGACCATGCGGTAGCTTTCGACGAGTTTGCCGAACACCGTTTCGTTGTGCTTTTCGGTGCGAAACGCCTTCACCGCGCGAATGCCGGTCATGGTCTCGACGAAGGTCACGATCAGGCTCGCCGAGGCGACCCGGGACTGTCGAAACAGGCTCTGCGAGCGCACCTGGAACCAGCGGGTGAGAATGACCAGCGGCAGCAGCGCGCCGAGCAGTACGAGTCCGCTGGTGCCGTCGAGCAGCACGAGAGCGATCGCGGTGAACGACATATAGAGGATGCCCTGTACCAGCTGGTTGATGCCCGAGTCGAGCAGCTCCCGAATGGCGTCGAGGTCGCTGGTCTGGCGCGAGATGATGCGGCCCGAGGTGTACGACTCGTGAAACTCCAGGCTGAGCTTCTGGGTGTGCAGGAACACCCGCTTGCGCAGGTCGATCAGCACGGCCTGGCTCACCCGGGCGCTCAACACTGTGTACCAGGCGATGAGCAGCGCGCCGAGCACCCCGGCGACGAGATAGATGGCGCCGGTCGCGGCGAGCGGCATCCAGTCTTGCTTGAGCAATGCGGGCAAGCCGCGGTCGATGCCGAACGCGATCAGCGCCGGGCCGGACACCTGGGCGGCGGTCGAGAAGACCACGACCAGCATGGCGAGCACGACCTTGGCGCGCACCGGAAACAGCAACGAGCCAAGCAGCCGCAGCGAACGAGCCCGAATCTGTTTGCTTTCGGCCTTGGTGAAGTCGTGGCGTTCCTCGCCCTTGACGCCGCTGACACTCACAGCGATCCTCCCGCTCGGTTCGATTCTCTGCGTTCTTCGTCTTCGAGGCTGGAGATGACGAAGGTGTAGTGCGGGCTGGTGCGCAGCAGCTCCGAGTGCGTGCCGACCGCGGTGATACGGCCGTTCTCGAGCAGCGCCACCCGGTCGGCGAGCATGACCGTCGACGGACGGTGCGCCACGATGAGCGCCGTGGTGTCGACGAGTACCTCGCGCAGTGCGTTCTCCACGAGCGATTCGGTGTTCACATCGAGCGCCGACAGGGGGTCATCCAAAATCAGAACGGATGGCCGCGCCGCGACCGCGCGCGCCAGCGCCAGGCGCTGCCGTTGCCCGCCGGACAGGCTCATACCCTCCTCGCCGACCAGGGTGTCCACGCCGAGCGGCAGGTCGTGCACGAAACCGGCCTGCGCGATCTGCAGGGCCTGCGCGAGCGCGGCATCCGCTTCGGGAGTGTTTTCGGACAGGTCGGCACGCCCGAGCAGAACGTTGTCCCGGACGGATGCCGAGAACAACGTCGCATCCTCGAATGCCATGGCCAGGTGGCTGCGCAACTCCTCGCGACTGAGCGCCCTCACGTCGACGCCGTCGAGCGTCACAGCGCCCGCGGTCACGTCGTACAGGCGGGTCGTGAGCGCGGTCAGGGTGCTCTTGCCGGAGCCGGTGAGCCCGACCAGCGCCATGGTCTCCCCCGGTTCGAGAACGAGGTCGATGCCGTCGAGCAGGTCGGGAAAGCGTTCCGGCGAATCCGGGTAGCGAAAGTGCACGTTCTCGAAGGCGAGTCGGCCGAGCGGCGCGGTCAGGGTGGACGGCTTGTCGGGGTCGGTGATCTCGTTCGCGGTATCGAGAATGTCAAAGAATCGGTCGGTTGCGGTGCGCGAGTCGAAGGTCATCGACAGCAGAAACCCGATCGACTCCACCGGAAACCGCAGCACGGTTGCGGTGGCGAAGAACGCCAGCAGTTCGCCGCCGCTGAGGTCGCCCTGGCTGGTGAGCCAGACGCCGGTCACGAGGCAGAGCGCGAACGCGACGTCGGGAACGAGCAGCAGCCAGAGCCAAATTCCGGCGATAGCGCGCGCTTTCTCGATCTCGGTTCCGCGCAGGCTTTCGGCCTGCGAGGCGAAGTTCTTCAGCGCGAACGAGCCGCGCCCGAACGCTTTCAGGACGCGAATGCCGTGCACCGACTCCTCGACGGCGGTCGCGAGGTCGCCGGCCTGATCCTGGCTGCGGCGCGCGATCACCGAGTACTTCTCCTCGAAGACGTAGCCGTAGATCCAGATCGGAATGGAACAGACGACGAAGATCACGCCGAGCAGCCAGTGCATCCAGAGCAGAATGGCGACGCCGACGACGATGGTGAGAAAGTTGACGACGAGCAGCACGAGTCCGAACGACACCCAGCGGCGAATGAGGTTGAGGTCGCTCACGGCCCGCGAGAGCAGCTGGCCGCTCGGCCAGCGATCGTGAAAACTCACCGGCAGGTCCTGCAGCCGGGCATAGAGGTGGTTGCGCATGCGCGCCTCGATGTGGGTGCCGGGGGTCAGCACAAACCAGCGGCGCAGGGCGATCATGATGGCCTCGAGCACACCGAGAGCGAGCACGATCCACACGGCCGGCCAGATCTGTGATGCGCTGTCGCCGTTGCCGACCCGGCTCAGCGGGCCGTCCACCAGCCAGGCCAGAACCTGTGGGATGGCCAGGGCTACGAGACCAGCGAGCAGCGCAGCCACCATGCCGAGGTAGATGCGCGGCAGGGCCGGCTTGGCGTAGGGGTAGAGCCGTTGCAGGCTGCGGAACGTGTTGGCCCGGCCTGCGGGGACGTCTGCTTCGGACGGCGGTACGAGTGGAGCGGTGGTGGTCATGGTCCAGTCCTGATGATGATGCGGCTGCGCCCCCTGAATTTCAGAGTGGGCGGTGCAGCGAATGACTGTGGTCGCCAGACCAAACAGTACCGGCGACAGGAAAATTGCAAACGACGACACTTATCGGCGCTACGAACGCGTCAGCGGGGTGCCCAGCGGCCGTGATCAGTGAATGCTGACGGGACAAGATCGATGCCGGCGTCGGCACCAGGCCGAGCGCGACGAGAAGGTGGCTAGTCGACGAGGGACGCAGTTGCGGCGGGGACGGGGGCACCGGCGCCAAAGTGAGCGCCGTCGTTCGCAATCAGTGCGAGCGTGATCGGTGCTGTCTTTGTCATGTCTGCCTCCTGGGCGCCTGGAAGTTATGTGTGTCTCATGCCCCCCGGATCAGGCAGCCTTCCAGAATATGGGAACCTGGGGCTGAAGGCAAGTATTTTCTGGTGCGGCAGCATCCGCTTGCCCCGCGTCGCCCACTCGGCAATTCACAGGCGGGTGTCCCGTAGTCTGGGTGCAACGTCTATCGCGGGCATGCCAATTTCTGTGCCATCGCGAGTCCCGGAAGGATTCTTCATGCTGCCCACCCTGTTCGGAATCGATTTTCTTGACTCTGAGTGGCTGATCCATTCGTTTGGATCGTTCGTGCTTCTGGGCGTTGCCGTGGTTGTGTTCGTCGAGACCGGCTTCATCGTACTGTCGTTCCTGCCGGGTGATTCGCTGCTGTTCACGGTGGGGTTGCTCACCGCGACCGGGGTGGTGCCGCTGCCGATCTGGGTGACCTGTCTGGTCGTATTCGTGGCAGCGTTCGCCGGCGATCAGCTCGCCTATGTCATCGGCCGAAAAGCGGGGCCAGCGGTCTTTTCGCGAGAGAAGAACCGATTCTTCAACCCGAAGAACGTCGAGCGCACCAACGCCTTCTTCGCCAAGCACGGCGGCAAGTCGATCATTTTGGCCCGTTTTCTGCCCATATTTCGGGCCTTCGTGCCGGTCGCTGCCGGCGTCGGCAAGATGCGCTACCGCAGCTTCGTGACCTACAACGCGATCGGTGCCTTCGCCTGGGGCGTCGGCCTCACCCTGGTCGGTTACTTCCTCGGCCAGTTCGCATTCGTCGCCAAGTACTCCGAGTTCTTCATCATCGGCATCATTCTGCTCTCCGGCATTCCTATTCTCACGGAGCTGGCCAAGGCTGCCCGCACGACGCTCAAGGAGCGCCGGGCTGCCGCGCGGGTACTACCGACCATCCCGGCCGACCTGCGCGAGTAGTCGCCGGCGGCGCCGTCCGCAGGCCCGTTCGTGGCCGGAACCCGCGCCGCGCCCGTGGCCGCGCCCGATATCGGCAGCCGCTACGTTAACCGGCGTAGCGGCCACCCGTTTCGGGCGCAGTCCTGAAAACACCCAAGGACTGAAGAGGCTACCGGGCGGCGTGCAGACGTGCAGCGGCGAGCATCTCGGCGGCCGCGAGCGTCGTGATCTCGCTCGCGCGGGCATCCGTGAAGATCTGCGTCAGCACGGTGCCGATAGCAGCGACGCGGGCCGCGATCTGGCCGAGGTCGGCGTTCGGCTCGCTCGCCATGGCGAGGTAGACGACTCCCCCGGCGTTGACGACGAAATCCGGCGCCCAGAGGATGCCCCGCGCATCCAGCTGGGCCGCTCCGGCAGGCACCGCGAGCTGGTTGTTGGCGGCGCCGCACACGCCCAGCACGTTCAACTCCGCGATAACGCCGGACGTCAGCACGCCGCCGAGGCCGCACGGCACGAACAGGTCGGCGTGCACGCGGTGCGCGTCAGCGACCGACACCCAGCTCGCGCCGAGCTCTTCGGCCAGGGCGTGCTTGTCGGGGTTGATA
Source organism: Cryobacterium sp. Hh7 (assembly GCF_004403155.1). Classification (NCBI taxonomy): domain Bacteria; kingdom Bacillati; phylum Actinomycetota; class Actinomycetes; order Micrococcales; family Microbacteriaceae; genus Cryobacterium; species Cryobacterium sp. Hh7. The sequence goes on from NZ_SOHG01000020.1 coordinate 44,642, forward strand.
TCCGTGACGGTGAGCGTGGCGCCGGCCGCGGCGAGGGCTCGGGCCAGGCGTCCGCCAACCTGGCCGAGTCCGGAGACGACGAGGTGGCGGCCGCGTACCTCCCGGCTGCCGAAGAGCGCCTCCAGGGTGGATTCGATGCTCGCGTAGACACCGGCCGCCGTTGCATCGGCCGGTTCGCCGACGCCGCCGCTCGCGGCGGGCAGCCCGCAGACATGGTTCGTGCGTTCGGCGACGATCGCCATGAGTTCGGCGCTCGTGCCGACGTCTTCGGCGGTCATGTACGCGCCGTTCAGGCTCTCGATCGCGTCGCCGAGATCGAGCATCGCCAGGCGCTTCTCGGCATCGGTCAGCACGGTGCCGAGCGGCAAGTAGATGACCGATTTGCCGCCGCCGAGATTGAGGCCCGCGGCCGCGTTCTTGAGGGTCATGGCGGCAGAAAGGCGCAGGGCGTCGGCTACGGCGTCGGTCCAGGTGGCGTACTGCCACAGGCGCGCACCGCCGAGGGCCTGGCCGAGCCGGGTGGAATGAACGGCGACCGTGATCAGGAGCCCTGAGCGTTCTCCCGTCGTGATCAGCACTTTCTCGTGGGAAAGTGGAATCTGCGCGAGGGAATCGAGGGCGGCGGCTGGGTGCGTGAGGGTCATGGAAACTCCGTTGTGTCGGGCCTTGTGAGCCGAATGCGGTGGCGCCGTTATGTGGCACCACCTCGAACAGGATAACTGGCACGCGCTGCGGGGGGAACACCTGCGCGGCCCGGGTACGCAAAAAGCACCCTGACTGCGAGATTCAGGGTGCTCTGCGCGCGCTCTAGTGGAAGAAGTGGCGCTCTCCGGTGAAGTACATCGAGACGCCGGCCGCGGTGGCTGCGGCGATGACTTCGGGGTCGCGCACCGATCCGCCGGGCTGCACGACGGCCTTGATTCCGGCGGCGAGCAGAACTTCGAGCCCGTCAGCGAAGGGGAAGAATGCGTCAGAGGCGGCGACCGATCCTTCGGCCCGCTCGCCGGCGCGGCTCACGGCGAGGTGGCAGGAGTCGACCCGATTGACCTGGCCCATTCCCACCCCGACGGATGCCCCGGCATGCGCGAGCAGAATGGCGTTCGACTTCACGGAACGGCAGGACTTCCACGCGAATTCCAGGTCGGCGCGAGTGGCGGCATCCACTTCGGGGCCGGCCACGAGGGTCCAGCCGGCCGAGCTGAATTCTTCAAAGCTGTCGGTCTGCTGCACGAGCAGGCCGCCCGAGATCTGGTGCAGTTCGAGCGAGGAACGCTCGTAGTCGGCCGGCAGCTCGAGCAGGCGAATGTTCTTCTTCTGGGTGAGCAGCTCGACCGCAGCTGGCTCGAATCCCGGGGCGACGAGCACCTCGGTGAAGATTCCGTTGACCGTTTCAGCCATGGCGAGCGTGACGACGCGGTTCGCAGCGATCACGCCGCCGAACGCGGAGATCGGGTCGCAGGCGTGCGCACGCAGGTGGGCTGAAGCGATTCCGTCCGGCGCGTTGGGCTTGGCGATGGCGATTCCGCACGGGTTGGCGTGCTTGACGATCGCGACGGCCGGCTCGCTGAAGTCGAAGGCGGCCCGCACCGCGGAATCCGCATCGACGTAGTTGTTGTACGACATTTCCTTGCCGTGCAGCTGTCGGGCCTGGGCGATGCCGCGGCCACCCTCACCGACGTAGAGCGCGGCGGCCTGGTGCGAGTTCTCGCCGTAGCGCAGAATTGCTTCGCGGGTGACCTCGATGCCGAGCCCCTCGGGGAACGGCGCCTCTTCCTCATCCTCGTCGTCGTCGGCCGCCGCGAACTCGACGTCCTCATCGAGCGCCTCGACGTCGTCCTGCCACTGGTCGTAGACGTTTTCGGTGAACCAGGCCGACACGCTCAGGTCGTAATCGGCGGTGTGCTCAAAGGCGAGCGAGGCGAGCTTCTGGCGCAGCTTGAGAGTCGAACCGCCAGCAGCGACGGCCTCGATGATCTCACCGTAGCTGGCCGGGTCGACGACGATCGCCACGTTGGCGTGGTTTTTAGCGGATGCCCGCACGAGCGCCGGTCCGCCGATGTCGATCTGCTCGATCACATCGGCCGGTTCGGCACCGCTCTCGGCGGTTTCCACGAACGGATACAGGTTGACGACAACGAGCTGGAAGGCCTTGATACCGAGCTCGGCCAGCTGCGCTTCATGGGTTTCGAGGCGCAGGTCGGCGAGGATGCCGGCGTGCACGCCCGGGTGCAGGGTCTTGACCCGGCCGTCGAGTGATTCCGGAAACCCGGTGACGGCCGACACGTCGGTGACGTCGTAGCCGGCGGCGCGGATCGTGGCCGCGGTGGATCCGGTGGAAACGATTTCGACGCCATCCGCTTTGAGGGCGGCGGCCAGGTCGAGCAGGCCGGTCTTGTCGCTCACGGAGATGAGTGCGCGCTCGATGGTGATCTGGTCCCGGTTACGGTACGTGCTGGGCGCGTTGGTGTGTCCACTCATGCTTTGGAGTTCTCCTTGAGGTTCATATGTCCGTTTGCGATATCGAGCACGGCCTGGATGAGTAGGCGTCGTTCGACGATCTTGATGCGATTCTGCAGGGAAGTTTCGGTGTCGCCGGGCTCGATATCGACGCGTTCCTGGACGAGAATGGGGCCCTCGTCGACGCCGTTATCAACGACGATGATGCTCGCGCCGGTCTGCACGGCGCCGGCGGCGAGGGCGTCACGCACGGCGTGGGCGCCCGGAAATTCGGGCAGATAGGCCGGATGCGTGTTGATCAGGTTCGGCGACAGCGCGGCGACGACGCGGGGCGGCAGCAGTCGCATCATGCCGCTGAGTATGACCAGGTCGGGCTGCCACTGCTGAATCTGGGCGAGCAGTTCGTCGCCCCAGGCCGCCCGGTCTTTAAACGACGAGAAGGGAACGGAGAAGGCCGGGATTCCGAATTCGATCCCGAGCTCCAGCCCGTCGGCGTCGCGGTCGGCGCCGATCGCGATGACTCGCGCCGGAAATTCGGCGTCTTCGGACACCTCGAGCAGGGCTCGCAGGTTGGATCCTCCGCCGGAGATCAGCACGACAATAGACAGCACCGTTTGAGCTTACCGTTTGACCGGGAGCCCCGACGGGACTCGCACCCGGCCGGCAAGCATGCCGAGGGCCGCAGCGACACCGATTTCGGCTGCGGCGAGCGCGCCGACCAGCAGCGGATTCGGGCCGACCTCGACGAGGCGGCCGGGGCCCATCGCGCCGGCCGACCACCAGGAGAGCAGCCCGAGCAGCGCTCCGGCGACCACGCCCATGCCGAGGCCGGTGAGAATGTGTTCGATCGCACTTCGTTCGGCCACCCGTCGCTCGGGCACATCGGGGAGATCCAGCCGTTGCCGGGTCACGACCGCGAATGCGAAGCCGATCAACACCGGAACGAGCAGCCCGATAAATCCGTAGGCCGGCGTGCCTTGTGGCAGCGCGCCGAAGATGGGCAGGCCGGGCAAGGTGCCCACCACGGTGCCGATCGGCGAGACACTGGTGCCGACTCCCATCGCGATTCCCGGGCCGATGAACCAGGCTGCGGCCCAGATGACGAGGTTGGGAATGAGCGCGAGCTGCGCGAGGGTGATCGTGGCGCCGCCGAACACCCCGGCCTGCACCGCCTCATACAGCCCGATAATGGTCGCATAGTTGAGAGCGATAAGCACGGCCACGGTCACGGCCGACACGATCAGCACCCCCGCGGCGGCAGCGGTTCCGCCGCGCAGGGACCCGGCGATCACGATGCGGGTGGTTTGCGGCAGCTTTCGATACCACGAGCGGATGCGCCGGCTCACCGGATCCAGACGCTCCGCCACTTCCACGGTCTGGCGCCGCCCCAGTTCCGCCCCGACCACAACGCCGACCGCATAGATGAGCGTCGGCAGCAGAAGCCCCTGCAGTTGGTTGGGCGTGACCGTCTCCGAGACGGCGGACAGGGTCACCAGCGCGGCGAGGACGGCGTAGGTGCCCACGGCGACGCCGACGCCGGTCCAGCGGTGCGGGGTTTCGGCGGCGCGACGGCCGGTGTGCATGCCCATGAGCACGGAGAGCATGGCGAAGCCGAGCGGCACGACGGTGACCAGAAAAGGGGTGTCGGCACCCGCCAGGCCGAGCGCGGCCGCCACGTCCGGGCCGAGCTGCACCGTGAGGTCGACACCGTTGCCGAGCAGCCAGATATCGGCCGCGGCCCGCCAGAACACGAACCATTCGACGGACAGGCCGAAGTGGGCGGCCCAGAGTACGGTGAGCGGCACCATGGCGATGCCGATGCCGATGGCAACAACAAGTAATGCCTCAAGAGCGGCGAGCAGGGCGGTCGTTATGCGGTTCATCCGTTGTGAGCCTATATCGCCCCGGTGGCAATGCCTGCCAAGGCCGCACGTAGAAAGGGGCCCGCCGGTCACCCGGCGAGCCCCTCAAACGTTCTACTTACAGTGCGGCAAGTGCCTCGCGCAGCAGGGTCGCAGCCTCGCTCGGCGTCTTGCCGACCTTGACTCCGGCGGCCTCAAGGGCCTCCTTCTTGCCCTGAGCGGTTCCGGCTCCGTCGGAGACGATGGCGCCGGCGTGGCCCATGGTCTTTCCCTCGGGGGCGGTGAAACCGGCCACGTAGCCGATGACCGGCTTTGTGACGTGCGCCTTGATGTACTCGGCGGCCTTTTCTTCAGCGTCGCCGCCGATTTCGCCGATCATGACGATGGCGAGCGTCTCCGGGTCGTTCTCGAAGGCCTCGAGGGCATCGATGTGCGTGGTGCCGATGATGGGGTCGCCACCGATACCGATCGCGGTGGAGAAGCCGAGGTCGCGCAGCTCGTACATCATCTGGTAGGTCAGGGTGCCCGACTTGGAGACGAGTCCGACCGGGCCCTTGACGGTGATATTGGCCGGAGTGATGCCGACGAGTGCTTCTCCGGGCGTGATGATGCCGGGGCAGTTCGGGCCGATAATGCGGGTCTTGTTGCCCTTTTTGATGGCGTAGGCCCAGAACTCGGCCGAGTCCTGCACCGGGACACCCTCAGTGATGATGACGAGCAGCGGAATCTCGGCGTCGATCGCTTCGATAACGGCGTCCTTGGTGAACACCGGCGGTACGAAGATGATCGACACGTCGGCGCCGGTCTTCTCGACGGCTTCCTTGACCGTGCCGAAGACGGGGAGTTCGACGTTGCCGTGCACGACGGTGGTGCCGGCCTTGCGGGCGTTGACGCCACCGACGACCTGGGTACCGGCCTTGAGCATGAGGGCGGTGTGCTTGGTGCCCTCACCTCCGGTGATGCCCTGAACGATGACCTTGGAATCCTTGTTGAGGAAGATTGACATTGTTGTCCCTTACTTCGCTGCGTGGGCGAGTTCGGCGGCCTTGGCGGCGCCCTCGTCCATGGTGGCGGCCAGTGTTACGAGCGGGTGGTTCGCCTCGGCGAGGATACGACGACCCTCCTCGACGTTGTTGCCATCGAGGCGCACCACGAGCGGCTTGTTGGCGGCACTTCCGAGCTCGGCGAGCGCGCCCACAATACCCTTGGCGACAGCGTCACAGGCGGTGATGCCGCCGAAGACGTTGACGAACACGCTCTTGACCTGCGGGTCACCGAGAATGACGTCGAGGCCGGCAGCCATGACCTCAGCGGATGCTCCGCCCCCGATGTCGAGGAAGTTGGCCGGCTTGACACTGCCGAAGTTCTCGCCGGCGTAGGCGACAACGTCGAGGGTTGACATGACCAGGCCTGCACCGTTGCCGATGATACCGACTTCACCGTCGAGCTTGACGTAGTTGAGGCCGGCGGCCTTTGCCTTGGCTTCGAGCGGGTCAGCCGCGGCAGCGTCCTCGAGGAGGGCGTGCTTGGGGTGACGGAAATCGGCGTTCTCGTCGATCGTGACCTTGCCATCGAGGGCGATAATGTCGCCCTCTTCGGTGAGGACGAGCGGGTTGACCTCGACCAGGGTCGCGTCTTCACCCGTGAATACGTCGTAGAGCTTGACGAAGACCGGAGCGACCTTGTCGACGAGCTCGGCCGGGAACTTTGCGTCGATCGCGATCTGCTTCGCGACGGCGAGGTCGATGCCGACCGCGGGGTCGATGGCCGTGTAGGCGAGCGCTTCGGGCTTCTCGACGGCGAGAATTTCGATCTCGACGCCACCCTCGTAGCTGGCGAGCGACAGGTAGGAGCGGTTGGACCGGTCCAGCAGCACGGAGAAGTAGAACTCCTGCTTGATGCGGGCGCCTCCCGCCACCATGACGCGGTGCACGGTGTGGCCCTTGATGTCCAGGCCCAGGATGCCCTGGCCTGCGGCCTCGGCGTCATCCGGAGTCTTGGCTACCTTGACGCCGCCGGCCTTGCCGCGGCCGCCGACCTTGACCTGCGCCTTGACGACGACAACGCCGCCGAGCTTCTCGGCCGCTGCACGCACTTCGGCGGGGGTATCGGCGATAATGCCCGGCAGAACCGGTACACCATATTCCTCAAAGAGGTCTCTCGCTTGGTATTCGTAAAGGTCCACGCTGCTCTTCCAATCCGCGTCGTGGCGATCACCTGCCGGTGCCGGTAGATCGCTACATGATGATGGGTAATTGAGATTGTTGGTGACAGCAGTCGTTGCCGCAAAATAGCTCGACATCAAGACATACCGACCATCTGAAACTCTATCGCGTGAATCAGGCGTCGGGTCGCACCCTGAATCCGCGTCCGCCCACGCCAACCGCCCGCGCAAGGCTAGCCACACCTTGCTGGACCAGGCCTCGACACCCTGCCTATCCTTACTCATGACCAATTTGTCTCACGTGGTGGAACCACACGCCGCCGGCCTTGCCTCACGGTTGAACTGGCTGCGCGCCGGAGTTCTCGGCGCGAATGACGGCATCGTCTCTGTCGCCGCCCTCGTCGTCGGTGTCGCCGCCGCGACCACGGATTCCCACGTCATCCTCATCGCCGGTGTCGCGAGCCTGCTCGCCGGGGCGATCTCGATGGCGCTCGGGGAGTACGTGTCGGTGAGCAGCCAGCGCGACTCCGAACGCGCCCTGATCGCGAAGGAAACCTGGGAACTTGAAAACGAGCCCGACGAGGAACTCGCCGAACTCGCCGGCTTCTACCAGGCCAAGGGCCTGTCGCCCCAGACTGCCCAGCAGGTCGCGGTCGAACTGACCGAGCATGATGCCCTCGCCGCGCACCTCGAGGTTGAACTGCACATCACCGAGCAGGACGTATCCAATCCCTGGCACGCAGCATACGCATCCGCTATCGCCTTCACCGTCGGCGCGGCGCTCCCCCTGCTCGCCGTCCTGCTGCCCCCGGCCGAATGGCGCATCGCGGCCACCTTCGTCGCGGTGCTGATCGCCCTCGTTGTCACCGGTTGGCTCAGCGCGCACCTCGGCAATAGCCCGAAGCCGCGCGCGATCGCCCGAATCGTCATCGGCGGCATCCTCGCCCTCGCGGTCACCTATGTCATCGGTGCACTGATCGGCGGCAACGTCTAGCGCACCTAGGCTGAAACCATGTCTCGACAATCCATCGTCACCGCGGGTGTGCTCGACGCCGCCCTCGTGCTGTTGTTCGCCGCGATCGGTCGGCTGAGCCACGGCGAGACCCTGGCCGGCCTGGGCGTGACTGCTTGGCCATTTCTCGGCGGGCTGATCATCGGCTGGCTGTTGCTGCGCGCCTGGCGCCACCCGCTCAGCGTGGTCTGGACCGGCCTCGGCATCTGGATCGCTACCGTGGCCGGCGGCCTCCTGCTGCGCCTGGCCGGCGGCCAGGGCGTTCAGCTCAGTTTCGCGATCGTCACGACCATCGTGCTCGGCATCTTCCTGCTCGGCTGGCGCGCCATCGCCGCGCTGGTGCGTCGGTTCTCTCGCAAACGGATGCCCGCCCCGGCCTGATCTGCTGGTCCGTCGCGTTCCCTGTGACGGATGCCCCACCCCAGCTAATTCGCCGCGGTTTCTCGTCTTTACCTACGAGACTCGCGAGCGCATATTCCTAGAACAGGTCAGGAAGTCTCGCTTTTTTGTTCGATTAGTGGGATAATGAAGGCATGGAGATCAACGACGATCCACCTCCGAGTCCGGAGCCTCCGAGCGCGAGTCGCGTCGAAAATGGGGTAGCTCAAGCGGACAGTGGCGCGAGGAGTGAATCGGTAGCTGCTGAATCGAGAGTGGCCGATTCGAGAGCTGCTGAGCGGGCAGGTGCTGAGCGGGGAGTTGATGAGCCGGTCGCTGCGGGATCGGTCGCTGCTGCCGAAAAGGGCCCGGCGTCGAAGTCTTCCTGGGCGAGGCGGTCGGTGGGGGGAAAGACGATCTCTGGGGTGAAAGCCCTGGATTATGTGGTCTCGGCGTCGCTGCAGGATTGGAAGGCGCGTCCGGTGGATGCGGAGCAGGTGCGGCTGCTCGACGCGGTGCGGGAGTGTGACCTCGCGATCAATCGGGCCCACGCCGCGCGGGCGGCGGCGATTGACGAGGTCGCCCGGCGGGTGGCGAACACCGCTGTCACGGGCCGGCCGCTGCCACACGCGCTCCTGGCGCGGGAGGCCCAGGCGGCCGGCGAGGAGGGCCGGCCGTTGCAGCGCTGGTCGGAGAAGAAGGCGGCCGAGGAGGGCCTTGTCGCTGAGCTCGGCTGTCTGCTCCGGGTGCATGAGAACACGGCGCGAAATCTGCTGTGTGTCAGCAAGCTGCTGCAGCACGACCTCCCCGCTACCCGGGCCAGGCTCGCCGACGGCACGATCAGCTACCGACATGTGGAGATCATTGTCAATAACGCCCTGTCGCTGCCCGACGGCGCCTGGGCCACCTTCGAAGCCGACGCCCTCACCGGGGTGGAAGACCTCACGGTCGGGCAGTTGAAGAAGCGGGCGATCACCGTGCGGGAACTTTCCCACCCCGAGTCGATCGTGAAGCGGCACAAGAAAGCACTGTGCGAGCGATGGTTCTCGGTCCTTCCCGCCCAGGACGGCATGGCTTGTTTGGAGATGATCCTCAGCCAGGAAGACGCCGCCGCGATTAGCGACCGCGTCGACACCGTGGCGCGCAGCCTGCACAACGCCGCCGCAGTGGAGCCCGTCGACAGCCGAACGCTCGGCCAGCAACGCCTCGACGTGGCCGTCGACCTCCTGCTGACCGGAGTCACGGAGACCGGGCTCGGCGCCGGAGTACAGGGCCTGGTGAACGTGACCGTGCCGGTGCTGACCCTGATGGGCCTCAGCGACGAGCCCGGCACTCTCGACGGGTTCGGACCCATCGACGCGGAAACCGCCCGCCGAGTCGCCGCCACCGCGAAGAGCTTCACCCGCATCCTGATCCACCCGGAGACCAGCGTCGTGCTCAGCGTCGGCAAAACCCGCTACAAGGTCCCGGCCGACCTGAAAAAGTGGCTGGAGATTCGCGATGGCACCTGCCGGTTCCCCGGCTGCACCCGGCAAGCCCGGCACAGCGAAGTCGACCACACCCACGACTGGCAATACAACGGCGAAACCCGCTGGGACAACCTCGCCCACCTCTGCAAACGCGGACACCGCCTCAAAACCGAGTCCGGCTGGGACGTGCAGCAAGGCAACGACGGCATCCTGCACTGGATCAGCCCAGCCGGCAAACACTACGCGACCCACCCCGCCACCCGGCTCGGTCCCAACTCCGCCGCCGCCGCGAGCGAACGCAGCCCAGCAGATGACACCACCAAGCAGCCCGTCGATATCTGGGCCGACCTCACCGACCCCAACCACGACTGGGCCAGCACACCCTTCTAGAGCGACCTTGCAAGCGAACCGCCGGGGCGACCGAACAGGAACAGCAGGTGCGCCTCTGCCGTTCCGAGGAGTTCGGGGCCGCGACCGACGCGCCAGTCAGCATCCGTCGCCACCAACGTGCGAACGCGCAGTATGGCCTTGATCGCTGTCGGCGCGATCAAGCTCTGACGCAGGGCTACCGCGCCCGATACCGTCGGCGCCACCGACAGTGTGAGGCCGAGCGGATGCGCCAGGTCGAGGCCGTGCACCACGGCCTCGGTGAGCTCGGTAATGCCGTGGCGCCCGTGGCCGGCAGCCTTGTCCGCGGCGATCTGTCTGATCTGCGCGACGAGTTCGGCCGGGGATGCTTCGGCGGCAGCACGGCTCAGCACATCGATGGCTCGGTTGGGGTTGATTGAGTGTCCGAGATAGGCGCGTGCCGCGGTGCTGACCAGCTCGCGGTTGGAGCTACCCACCCGCCACACGATGTGGCCGGCAACATCCCGAACCCGCCAGTCCTTGCAGAGACTGGGCGTCTCCCACTGCTCGGCAGTGAGCCCGGCGAGCAGGTCGGCGCTCGCCGTGAGCGTGGTCACCAGATAGTCGCGCCAGTTCGAGTTGGCACCGGATTCGTCACCGACACGTCGCTGGCTGAGCGGCAGGTATTTCGACAAGTCGGCCATATCATTCAGCGTAGACGACAGCCATCGGTAGCACGCAGAAATACCACCCTAGGAACACCACTACCCCGCCGACCGAAGTCGACGGGGCAGTGGCAGGAACACACCGCAGCCGCTGGAGAAGCTGCAGCACGTCAGAGTTGGACTGGTTGGCCTGGGCCGACATGGCGACGCCCGGCTGCGCAAGGATATTCTCCTGCGTGTGCTTGCTCAATCCGGCCCTGCCAGATCCTTGTCGTAGTTCTCCCGCTCCAGGTCACTGTCGAGATCGTCGATTTCCCGGTTCTCGTCGCTCCAGAACTCATTGGCATCGCTCATGATCTGCCTCTCTTTGACGTGAGCGCGGATATTTCGCAAGTCACGGCGCCTCACGCCCATGGGGCTTCAAGCAGGGCGAGCTATCTGTCCGGGCCGGTCTACTCGGCACGGCGCAGCCCCGGTGTCGCGAGCAATTGGCCGTCGCGCAGCACGGCAAGCACGTCGATGGCGAACCGCGCGGTCATCTCGTTCAGCGTCGCTTCGCCGCCGGCCACGATCGCCGTCGCGAGCACATCTGCCGTGACAATGTCGGCGGCGAACACGCTCACCTGACGAAACGGCGATAACTCCCCGTTCAGCGCCGTCCAGATGTGTTCGCCGCGTTCCGCGCTGCCCGACGTCGCTACCGCGCGAAGCGGATGCCGCAGCGGCACGCTGGCCAGCACGTCACCTCGGTCGGCCGGATTGACAATCGCCACGACCCACTCGGGATGCTCGGTGACCACTGCCGGAGCGGCCATCCGGTGCCCGGTCGACATCGCGCCGTCGGCGGATTCCCACGCTTCAAACCGACCTTCCGGCTCGCCGCTGACCAGAACATCGCCGCCCGCATTGATGGACCAGTTGAGCAGACCCCGAGAGGTCAACGCCGCACCGATTTCAGCTATCGCAAGCGCCTTCACCACCCCGGAGAGGTCGATCACACCATCGGCGCGATGCGGTGTGAACACGCCATTGCTGCGGTCGCGCCAGGTCAGCGCGAGCGCGTAAGCGTCCCGCACACTCGCACTCGAATCCGTCAAACGGATGTCCCCACGCGCGATCCGGCTCAGCTCCGAGTCGTCCCGGTACAGGCTGAACCGCTCATCCCAGCGCCGAAACATCGCCTTGGCGAGTTCTGCGGCTTCGACCCGAGCGCTCTCCCCCACTGTGTGCGCATCGGAATCGGCCAGCCGCAGGCTCACCATCGTGCCCATCGTCTCGAAAGTCAGCGCTGGCCAGGTGCGATCGACCGATGCGCGGGCGGCCGTGCGGGCTGCCACCCGGGCGAACTCCACCGCGTGCGGCAGCACGGGCGTGGGACGCACCGGCGAGCTGGCGAGTGTGCGTTCGTGATCGGATCCGATGGCGGCCACGTTTAAAAGCCCGCCGTGTCGAGGGCGGATTGCAGGGACCGCAGGTAGCCCTGGGTCGTGTAGGTGGCGCCGCTGACGCTTTGCACGTTCGCGGACTGCGCGGCGAGCACCTCGGATCGCAGAATCGGCGCGGCCTGGTTGCTGATGGCGACCGATCGGCCGCCGCGGTTGGTCAGCTGCAGCGGAGTGACCTCGGTGATCGCGCCGTTGGCGATGATCACCGACACCTGCATGTTGCCGAATTGGGTCTGCACCACCGCGCCGGTGAAGGTTCCGGACTGCGCGGCCGCTGACGCGGCAGCGGCTGTCGCGGCGGCCTGGGCTGTGGCGGCAGTGTTCGCCGCGGCGGTGGCGGCATCAGCGGCATCCGCTGCAGCCTGGGCTGACGCTGCAGTGTTCGCGGCGGCGGCCTGAGCCTTCGCGGCAGCTGCGGCATCAGCGGCCGCTTTGGCGGTGGCGGCGGCCTGCGCCGCGGCATCCGTTGTGGCGGTCACTGTCGCAGCCGTCGCGGTGCCGCCGGTGGAGGCGGTCAGGCTCTGCGAGGCGTCGATCGCCTGGGAGCCCAGCTGCCAGCCTATTCCGACGATCGAGACGGAGGCCAGGGTGGCCAGGGCTACTGCACGTGCTCTCACCAGTCGAACCTTTCGTAGTGGATCTGCTTCTTGGGAACCCCGCCGGAACGGGCGTCGCGCACGACGGCGTCGGTCCACGGCCGGGGGCCGCAGATATAGATGTCGCTGCTGGTCAGTTCCGGCACGATCTTCTTCAGGGTGATCCCGGCTTTGGCGGCATCCGCTGGCAGCCAGGTGCTGACTCCCTTGGGTCGTTTGCCGGCGATGACGCGCAGCTGGGCGCCGCGCAACCGGCAGAGGTCCGTCAGTTCGTCGACCAGGTAGGTGTCGCCGACGGAGTGCGAGCGGAGCAGCACGGTGGCGTGGCCCGGCGCGAACGAGACGGTTTCCAGCAGGGAGCGGATGGGCGCCACGCCGATGCCGGCCGCGATCAGCACGACCCGCGGCGACGTGCGGGCGTTTTCGGTGAACAGGCCATACGGGCCTTCGAAGCTCACCCGGGTGCCGCGCGCCAATTGGGGCAGCTGCCGGGAGGCGTCCCCGAGACCGCGCACGGTGATGCGCAGGCCCCGCCCGCTCGGGGCGGAGGACAGGGAAAACGGGTGCGCCTGCCACCAGAGTCCGTGCGCCCAGAACCGCCAAATGAAGAACTGTCCTGATGTCGCGCGCAGCTGCTGCAGCTTTCGTCCGGTCAGGGTGATCGAGACCACACTGGGTGCGACCTGCTCGATCGAAGCCACCCGAAGCTGGTGCCGCAGTGAGCGCACGACCGGCAGCAGGAAGCGAAACAGGATGAGCGCCGCGGCGACCGCAACGTACAGGGCCAGCCAGTAGTAACGGGCGATGGCGCCCTCGCTGAGCAGGCCACCGACGCTCAACTGGTGCGGAATGGCGACGAGCACCGAGAGGTAGGCCAGCAGGTGCACAGCGTGCCAGGCCTCGTAGCGAAACTTTCGGCGCACCACGACGAGCGAGGTCACGACGACGCCGATCATGAGCGCGAGGCCGAGAAAGGCGAGCGGCATGTCGGGCAGGCCTGTGAACATGTTCCAGGCCTCGATGAAAACATTCACATTTTCAGCGAGCGCGTAACCGGTGATGAGCAGCACGGCGTGGCCGAGGATGAGGTAGAGGGCGGGCTTGCCGAGCGACTGGTGCACGGCCATCGCCTGATCGTGCCCGAAGGCGCGGTCGACCGGAGGCAGGCGCGCGGCCAGCACGAGCATCACGAGCAGCAGGTCGGTGCCGACCAGGCCCGCGACAATTCCGAGCGAGGTGAACGCGTCGGCCGGGGTCGAAAAGCGGGCGGCTCCCCCGTCGGCGAGAAAGATGGCGATGACGATGGCGACCGACGCCACGCAGAGGATCTGCAGGGTGTCGGCCAGTCGCATCCGCTTTTTGTAGGCCGGATGCAGCAGCGCCGGGCCGGTGCGGGTGGTGCGCGTGTCGAGGCTCATGAGTAGAGCATCGAGCCACTGCCCATCGATGGCCTATCGATGACCTGTGAACGGTCTGTGTGTCGTCTATGCCTCATTTTCGCGGGGCAAATGGGGGCGACGGCAGCTTTGAGCGGATGCCGACAGCCCCGTTATCGACTACCCCGGCAGCGCCGGTTGTCTCCGGGCCCGCGCGCGCACGAGCAGCACAATGACCTGGGCGACGACGCTGCCGAGTACTGTCTCCAACACGCGATCGACGAGCAACGCCGGCACCGGGCTGGTGAGGTGCGCCACGGTGAGGGCGAGCGGGGTCACGAACAGCAGGGCGGCGCCGTAGTGGCGGCCGATCAGGATCTCGGCGCCGAACTGACCGAGCGCGACGACCGCGGCCCGGGTAGCGACCTCGAACTGGAAGCCGCGCAGGGAGCGCGCCCACTGCCACAAGCTTTCGGGCTTGGCTGGCTCCACGCTAGATCTTTTCGATCGGAGCGATCTTGATCAACAGCTTTTTGGCGCCCGCGGTGTCGAACTGCACGTGCGCGATGCGCTTGGTTCCTTCGCCGGTGACCTGGTTGACCCGGCCCTCGCCGAAGTCGTGGTGGCGGATGCGGTCGCCCGCCGCCAGTTCGAGGCTGCCGTTGTCGCGCACCGTTCCGGTGATCTTGTTCGCCCACTCCGTCTTCGGCTTGCCCGGCGGCAGGCCGGCCGGCTTCGCGCTGGTGCCGTAACCGCTGCGCCCGCCGTAACCGTCGCTCGAACTAGTCAAAGAGTTGCCAAAGCCACCGAAGCCGCCATCGCGGCGCGCGTTCAGAGCGCGCGGCTGGGTGCCGCCGCGCGAGTTGGCCATTCCCGGCGACTGCTTCCAGTCGATCAGCTCGGCCGGGATCTCCTGCAGGTAGCGGCTCGGCATCGCCACGTTGATATCGCCGAACTGGGCCCGGGTCATGGCGAGCGAGAGGTAAAGCCGCTTGCGGGCGCGGGTGATGCCCACATAGAACAGGCGGCGCTCTTCAGCCGGACCGCCCGGCTCGTTCGCCGACATCTGATGCGGCAGCAGCCCCTCCTCAACGCCGGTGAGGAACACGGCCTCGTATTCGAGGCCCTTCGCGGTGTGCAGCGTCATCAACGACACCGTTCCCGACGCGTCATCGAGGTCGTCAGCGGCGGCCACGAGTGACACCTGGGTGAGAAAGTCGACAAGACCGCCGTCGGGGTTCTCCTTGTTGAAGTCCTTGGTCTGGGCGACGAGCTCCTCGATGTTCTCGGCCCGTACCTCGTCTTGCGGGTCACGGCTGCCCCGCAGCACGGCCAGCAGTCCGCTGCCGCCCAGCAGAAACTCGAGCACGTCGGAGACGTTGGAGCCGCCGACTGGCACGCCGTCATCAGTCACCGACGTCGGCACAAGCAGGAGCGCGGCGGCATCGAGCAGTTCGGCCAGTTTGAGGATGGCGCCGGTCACCTTCGGGCCGAGACCCAGTGCGGCGCAATTGCGCATTGCCTGCCGAAAGGTGAGCTCGTTGTCGTCGGCAAAGCTCGACAGTGCGGTCTCGGTGGCCGGGCCGATACCGCGCTTGGGGGTGTTCAGAATGCGGCGCAGGGCGAGTTCGTCGACCGGGTTGGCGACGGCGATGAGGTAGGCCAGGGCATCCTTGATTTCGGCCCGCTCATAGAATTTGGTGCCGCCGACCACCCGGTACGGTGTGGCCGAGCGCACCAGGATTTCTTCGAGCGCTCGGGTCTGCGCGTTGGTGCGGTAGAACACGGCCATGTCGCGGTAGGCCATGCCGGCCGCGTGCAGCACCTGGATCTCGTCGGAGACGAATTGGGCTTCGTCGTGCCCGGAATACGCCGTGAAACCGACGATTTTCTCGCCGTCGCCGCCCGCACTCCACAATTTTTTGTCGGTGCGGTCGAAGTTGTGGCCGATCACGGCGTTCGCCGCTGAGAGGATGTTCTGGGTCGACCGGTAGTTCTGCTCGAGGAGAATCACCTTCGCTCCGGGGTAGTCCCGCTCGAAGCCGCTGATATTGCGGGTGTCGGCGCCACGGAAGGCGTAGATGGACTGGTCGGAGTCACCGACCACGGTGAGCGAGGCGCCGGGAATGGCGCCACTGCCGTCGCGCAAATTGCGCACGTGCACACCGTCGTCTTCCATCTCCTGAGCGAGTTCGGCCGTGACCGGCCGGGTGAGCTCGTGCACGAGGGCGTACTGGGCGTGGTTGGTGTCCTGGTATTCGTCGACCAGCAGGTGCCGAAACCGCCGCCGGTAGAGCGCGGCGACCTTGGGGAACGCACGAAACAGGTAGACGGTCTCACCGATGAGGTCGTCGAAGTCGAGCGCGCTGGCGGCACGCAGCCGGGCGGAGTACTGCCGAAAAATCTCGACGAACATGACCTCCTGCGGGTCGCTCATGTTCGCGTTGCGGGCATAGGAATCGGCGTCGGCGAGTTCGTTCTTGAGCTTGGAAATCTTGGCGCCCGCCGATCCGGGCGTGAAGCCGTAGGTGTCGGCGTCGAGACCCTTGATGATGCGCTTGAGCGTGACCTTGCTGTCGGCCGAGTCGTAGATGCTGAAGGTGCTCGACAGACCGATCTTCTCGGCTTCGCGGCGCAGAATGCGCACGCAGGAGGAGTGGAAAGTGCTGATCCACATTCCGTCGGACGCTTGGCCGAGGATGGCGTGCACCCGCTCGCGCATTTCAGCGGCCGCCTTGTTGGTGAACGTGATCGCAAGAATCTGGCTCGGCCAGGCATCCCGCGTTTCGAGCAAGCTCGCCACCCGACGGGTGAGCACGCTGGTCTTGCCCGACCCGGCGCCGGCGATGATGAGCAGCGCCTGGCCGCGGTATTCGACGGCTTCTTTCTGCTGCGGGTTGAGCCCGTCGAGCAGCGGGCTCTGCTGGGCGCTGCCGGTGCCCGCATACCCATTGGAATCGAGAATGATCGGCGTGGCCGAGCGGCCGGCGGTGGCGGGCGCGGATTCCGCGTTAAGAGGTTTGATCATGTCGATTTCCAGTGTAGGCGAGGCCCCTGACACGCGGGCGGGTCGGGTTGTGGAGTTTAGCGACGCCCCAACGTTTGCTGATCGAGTCAATTGGATGGATGGATGATCGCAGGGCCGACAACCGTGACCCCCACCGCGCAGACGTTGACGAGGTCGAGCTTGTCGACGACATCAACGCGGAGGAGGACTATCTCCTTCTTCTCTTGGCCGCTTCCGCCACGCCCAATGGCCGCAATCCCTCCACGCCCCAGAAATCACCATTCAAACGCTTAGCTGAACGGTATTGACCCTAAAACCCATGCGGCTCTCGTGGCTGGCCTGCCGCACATCATGTGCGCTACCAGCGTGTCGAGGGCATGGGCAACGTCACGGGTTGCAGTTGTCGCAAAAACGCGGGTCGGCGTAGCTTCGGTCGGTGAACTCGCGAGTGTGGCGATGCGGGCAGATGAGGCATCCATGAGTTTCAGCACGGGTCTCGTTCGTGGGCGCGGAGCAGTCGCGGCAGGGCAGCCCTGCCACCCGCTCTACCTTCCAGAAACCTGGGGTGCCGCAGGCTGGACACAGGGAACGTAGTTTCTGTGCGAGGTCTTCGGCCGCGAGACGGATGTTTTCCATACGCGTCGGATTGGCGTGGGCGCGCACATCCGTTTCGAGAAACACGTGGCCGTTTTCCGATTGCGCCAGCGCCCACGCAAAGGTGATTTCCAGTTCCGCCCAGGCGGCGATTCCCTTGCGAATGCGGGGGTCGTGCTCGCTTTCCGGGCGTACGACCACGTGGTGTTCGGGGAACCTCGATTTGCGGGCGAACATTTCGGCGGCTGCCCAGTCCGCCGTCAGCAGGTGGGAGAAATTCGCTTTGCCTTGCGCCACGCCGACGACCTCCAACTCGCGCTCACGGTCGATCCAGATCAGGAATTCAACGTTCCAGGGGAACATCCCCATGAACGGATCCTGACCAAACGACCCCTCGCTGGCAAGGCCCAGAGGTAATGCCGACAATTCCATGCCCACGCGCGCTTTCTTGCGTGCTGCCTCAAGCTGTGTGCCGGAGCGGGGGATATCGCGGGTGAAAGTACCGAGTAGATCCGTGTCGTAGCCCACGATGTGTTCAACCCGGCAACCAAGCTCCCGCTCCAACACCGGACCGACCACGCGCTCCTTACCATGTTGGGTCAGCAGAGCGACCCGTTTACCGGAGTAGATGGAGCGCGAGTCCAAATTCCCTGAATCATTGCCGACCACAGCTCACCTGCCCTGCTGAGCACGAGCTGTCGGCACAGACTGTTCGTCGACCGGGCCACACCGCAGGCGGCTGGCGGTTTCGACCGCGGTGGCTACTCACGGTCGACGGATCCAAGGGCTCTGAGAAGCTCACCAATTTTGTGGTGGCGTTCCAAGGGATGTCGAAGCGGTAAGTCTGGGTAGAGCTGATAACTGTTGCGCCGGCCGTCGCGTTGACGCGTGAGATAGCCATCTGCGACGAGTTCGGCGATTATTCGCTGGGCGGCGCGTTCGGTGATCCCCACTTCTATTGCGATATCGCGCAATCGCATGCCGGGGTCTTGAGAAACGCAGAGCAAAACGTGTGCGTGATTAGTAAGAAAGGTCCAGTCGGCCATCGTCTCACCATAGCCGACACACGCTCCACAATGCACGCTATGCTTAGCACGTATTGGTCAGCGTGCATTGACGGGGTTGGTCACCATGGAGTCGCGCCGCTTCTTCACACTTCGAGCAGAGTAAATCAGAGAGCCACAATGTGATCGATCCCATCATTCTCTTCTTCCTGCTCGGAGCCGTGGCCGGCCTCCTGCGTTCAGAATTGCGTCTTCCGGCGGCGATTTACGAGTTCGTCAGCATCGTGCTACTGCTGGCCATTGGCCTCAAAGGCGGCGTGGAACTCGCCAAGCAGCCTTTCGCCAGCCTGTTGCCGCAAATGCTCGCCGTGGTGGCCATGGGTTTCGGCCTCACCCTGGTCGCGTTCCCGGTGCTGCGCTATCTGGGCCGTTTCAAGCGAGCGGATGCGGCCTCTATCGCCGCCCATTACGGTTCCGTGAGCGTGGGCACCTACGCCGTCGCCGTCGCCTACCTCGGCAGCCAGCAGATCTCGTTCGAAGAACACATGCCGCTGCTTCTGGTGCTGCTGGAAGTGCCAGCAATTCTGGTGGGAATTGTGCTCGCGCGAGGCATCTCGCGCGAGACGCGGTGGAAGTCGATCGCCCATGAAGTGTTTCTGGGGAAAGGCATCGTGCTGCTCCTGGGCGGACTGCTCATCGGCTGGGTAGCTGGCCCGGACGGGCTGTCGTCCATCCAACCGTTATTCGTGGACCTCTTCAAGGGAATTCTCGCTCTTTTTCTGCTGGAGATGGGCTTGATTATGGCCACACAGATGGGAAGCCTGCGCCGACACGGCCCCTTTCTGGTGGTCTTTGCCATCGCAATGCCGCTTTTTTCGGCGCTGGTGGGAACGTGGCTGGGGTGGTCTTTGGGCCTCTCCATCGGAGGAACGACCATCTTGGCAACTCTGGCGGCCAGTGCGTCCTACATCGCGGTACCGGCAGCCATGCGCATCTCTGTACCCGACGCCAACCCCACCCTCTCCCTGGCCGGTGCGCTCGGGATAACATTTCCGTTCAATGTCCTGATCGGGATCCCGCTTTACCACGCACTCGCCGTGTGGGCTCATACGTTCGCGAAAGGTTGAACCCGATGCAAAGCCATACCCGCAAGCTGTTGACCGTTGTCACCGAAGCCGCCCTGGAAGGCACTCTTGTCCGGGATATCGATCGGCTTCACGCCCACGGGTATACCATCACTGACGCTCGTGGCAAGGGGAGTCGTGGTACTCGCAACGCCGGCTGGGAAACGAGTGGGAACATCCGCATCGAGGTGGTGTGCGACGCAGCGACGGCTAAAGAAATCGCCGCCCATTTTCAGGAGCATTACTACGACAACTACGCCATGATCCTCTTCGTGAGCGATGTCGAGGTACTCCGACCTGAGAAGTTCTGAGACCCCACTCGGGTTCCTCAGGTTTCGGTGACTGTCCGCTGAGTCTCCACAATCTTTCCTCAGTGCACCCGTCTCGGGCGGCACCGAGCGATCCCGCATGCCTGTGGCTTTCTGTTTTTTTGGCGGGGTTCTTTCTGTTTTAAATGGCGGGAGGCCGTCAACGACCCGCTGTAGAGCGACGAGCCGAGGGGGACAGGAAGGGCCTCCTGTTCGACGAGTGAATGACAGGGTCTCGCTGTCCCGCAGGCGGAACGTTCTCCGGGACGCGACCTTTAGCCGGGATGAGCGGCGACGTTGATGGCGTCAACTACGGATCGTGGTTGATCCACGGTCAGGACCAGGCGTGTGTAGTGCTCGTCCAAGAGCTCTATAACGACTGTGTCGCTGGGAGCGCTGACGTTCCAGAACGACTTGTCTCCGTCCTTATTGAACGTTCCCGCCCATTTGCCCGGTATCGCTAGTCCGGGGGCGCGGATTCCTTTGGGTTCCTGATTTGCGCCAGGGTCGAAGGTTGCGCCGCGGACGTGGCCCAAGGGAATTTCGAGTTTGCGCGTAAAGGACCAAAGCTTGTCCAGTCCCTGTGGCTCGACAACGAGCATCGTGTCGGTCAGGGTGATGATGTTCATTCGGAATCCTTCGGTGTGGTTTCGTCGGTAAGTGTTTCACGGGCGCGCTCGAGGAGTCGCTCCCCGAGGGCTTGAGGGGTATGCGTGGGCACTGCATCGGACAGGATATCGAAGGAGATGGATCGAATTTCTGGATCGCGTGGCGCGAGCTCCATGAGGGCGACGAGTAGCAAGTCAGTTGAATCATCCGTTGGGATTGCGGGCCTGGCGCTCTGCCTAAGCGCCAGCACGAAGAGCCCGCGTTTGCTCCCGAATGCTTTGTACAAGCTCCCGCGATGGAGGCCCGTCGCCTGGACGAGGTCGTCTATCGAGGTTCCTTCGTAACCAGTGCGCCGAAAGATCTCGGCGCACTGAGCCACGACGTCGGATTCGATAAATGTTCTGTTCCTGCCCATACCCTCAGAATACACATAGGGAAACGATCAGTCAAGAACGAGCGGTCAAGAATCCGTGGCTTGTTCATTTGCGCGTAACCCTGAGAATTGGGCCCACCCCCGGGCGTCTTACGCAACAACCGTCGTGTGTCGAATTCGTTCGCATTCGCTACGCCGAATCGCGGTTTCCGTAGCCCGACCTCGACGCCCGGTTTTTCGGGGGACCTCGAACCAGATTTTGTACCGAAACCCCGGCCCGAATTCTATGCATCGATTGCTCGCTCCGAACATGAGTTCCGTTACAATCGGTTCATGGGTCATCTTCTCGGGTATGCACGCGTGTCCACTTCCGATCAGGATGCGGCCCTTCAAGTAGATGCGTTGAACGCGGCCGGCTGCTACCGCGTCTTCGTCGACGTGATTTCCGGTTCCCTCGAGAGCCGTCCGGAGCTCGACAAGTTGTTGGATCAAATTCGGCCCGGGGACACGTTGGTGGTGTGGCGACTGGACAGGCTTGGCCGCTCGATTCGGCACCTCATCGATCAGCTGGCGACTTTGGCAGCGCGGGACGTTGGGTTCCGATCGCTGCAGGAAACCATTGATACCAACTCGCCCGGCGGACGCCTCGTGTTCCATGTCTTCGCAGCGCTGGCGGAGTTTGAGCGCGACCTTATAAAGGAGCGAACCCACGCCGGGCTGAAAGCAGCTCGGGCGCGAGGGCGGACAGGGGGGCGGCCGCCACAGTTGACGGCGAACCAGGTGAAAACGGCCAAGCAGTTATACGCGAAGCAGGAGATCACGGTCGCCGCAATCGGTGAGGTCCTGGGAGTCAGCCGCACCACCATCTACCGCACCTTGAAACAGGACCCGGGCACCACGAAGCGTCGGAAACCGCGGGTCGCCCCCGCACCGTGACCTGATGGATTCGGAACCGACCACGACCGCTCCTTCTGCGGGTGAGCACACTCGTGCCGAGGACCGGTGGGCGCTTCTCCGGTTACATGTGGAGAACCACATCTCGTTGGCCGCGATCGCCAGGGACAGTGGCACGGCTTTGCGAACTCTGGAACACTGGCAGGCCGCCTACAGGGCGCGAGGTTTCGACGGGCTGAAACCGGCACCACCTCGCGACGAGCACCGGCACCGGCTCCACCCGGAACTTGTGCAGTTGATCGAAGGCCTTGCTCTGATGCGTCCGCGAAACTCCGTCGCCACGATTCACCGGAAAGTGGTGGAGTTGTGTGGGAAGCGAAATTGCTCGACGCCGTCGTACTCGGTCGTCTGGACAATCGTGCGAGAAATCGATCCGGGGATGAGAGTCCTCGCGTTGGAGGGCCCGGTGGCGTACCGAGACAAATATGAACTCGCGTTGCGCCGACACGCTGATCTCCCCAACGCGATGTGGCAAGCCGATCACACGATGCTCGACATTCTCATCGTCGCCCCGAACGGCAAGCCGGCCCGGCCCTGGCTATCCGTCATCCTCGACGACAATTCCCGTGCTGCATGCGGTTACATGGTTTTCCTTGGCGCACCGTCGGCGATGAATACGGCGTTGGCGCTCCGGCAAGCGATGTGGCATAAGAGTGAGCCGGACTGGCCGATGTGCGGCATCCCCGATGTTCTCTACGTCGACCACGGATCTGACTTCACCAGCGACCAGATCGTGCAGGTTGCCGCCGACTTGCATTTCGAGCTGGTGCACTCCACCACGGCCCGGCCACAGGGTCGCGGGAAGATCGAACGATTCTTCGGCACCGTGAACACCGAACTGCTCAGCGTCCTCCCCGGCCACCTCGCCCCCGGACAACGTCGGCCCGTCCCGCAGCTGACCCTCGATCAGCTCGACGCTGAACTGCGTGGACTGATCGTCAGCAACTACAACCACCGCACGCATAGTGAGACCGGCAAGACGCCGACGGCCGCGTGGATCAGCGACGGTTGGATGCCACGCCTGCCGGAGAGTCTGGAACTGCTCGACGGGCTTCTCCTCACCGTGGCGAAAACGCGGGTGGTTCGCCGCGACGGTATCCATTTTCAGGGTCTGCGCTATGTCGCTCCGACTATCGCCGGATATGTGGGTGAGTCCGTCGTCATTCGGTAGGACCCCCGGGACATCGGCGAAATCCGGGTGATCCACCGCAACCAGTTCATCTGCAAAGCAGTAGATCCTGACCATCAAAACGCCACGATCGGACTCAAGGAGATCCAGGCCGCGCGGACTGCGCAACGACGTCAACTTCAACGCGGCATCAACGAACGCATAGCCGTCGTCGCCGAATTCCTTCCCGCCCACGGCGCACCTCGGATACCCGACAAGCCAAAAGACGAAGCGACGCGGACCAAGCAACGATTGAAAATCTACGAGGAAGACGAACCATGAACCAAGAGCAGTTCATCGTCACCAAAGAGCACCGCCGGTTCACCGAGTTCGCCGATACGGTCCGACGCCAGCACACGATCGGTATCTGTTACGGCCAGGCCGGAATCGGCAAGACCCTCTCTGCCCGCCGCTATTCTCACTGGGACAAAGCTCAGACTCTGATCGGAGAATGGGGACCCCGAGACGATTCAGACGCGCAGGTATATGCCGCGTTGGGAAAATCACGAACCGTTCTCTACACACCAAGCGTGCTGCTGACCCCACGAACACTCAAAGAGGAACTCGACAAGGTCTTCACCCGAGTCAGCATCTGCATCGAACAACACCTGACAACGGTCGGTAAACCAGCTAAACGAAGTGACTTCCCTATCGTGGAACTCATCATCGTCGACGAATCCGAGAGACTCAGCCCCACCGCCGTCGAACTCCTCAGAGACAGATATGACCGAAACAAGGTCGCACTGATCCTGATCGGCATGCCTGGCCTCGAAAAACAATTCAGCCGCTTTCCACAGTTCTACAGCCGAGTTGGATTCGCCCACCAATACCGTCCACTTGGCCAAGACGAACTGAACTTCGTCCTACAACGTCACTGGCGACACCTCGGTAAAACTCTCGACCTTGAAGACTTCACCGACGCTCAAGCCATCGCCGCGATCGCCCGCGTCACCCGCGGCAACTTCCGGCTCCTGGAACGTCTCTTCCTCCAAACAGAGCGGGTAATGAAAATCAACGACCTCACCGTCATCACCAACGACGTGATCGAAGCAGCACAAAGCACCCTCGTCATCGGAATCAGCTAAACCCGCCATCCAAAAACGAGAGAACCCCGCCAAAAAAAATCAGAAAGCCACACCGCATCCCGTCTCAACGCGCGCGTTTCACTTCGATTGGTGTTTGCGGTGTCTCGAAACCTGCGCGTGTCGGAACACATGGACTATGAGACGCTGGCAGCCGCTCAGAACGCGTCGCGCACGTGCACGGCCAGATCCGGGTGGTCGGCGAATACCCCGTCGATGCCGGAGCCGAGAATGACGCGGAACTCCGACTGCCAGTGTCCGAAGTCACCCTTGCGGGTGCCGCTGCGAAAGGTTTTTGCCAGGAATTTGTTTTCCGGCCGCAGGGTCCAGCAGTAGATCTCAAGCCCGGCAGCGTGGGCGTCGTCCACCAGAGCGGATGCCCCGGTCACGTCACCCGCAGCATCCGTTTCGAGGATGAGCGATTTGGGCACGCTGATGCCATCGACGCCGATATCACTCGTAGCGGTACTGGAGCCCATACTGCTGCGGGACCCGCCAGCCGAGCGGCCAGCGGCAAGGCTCGCGAGCCCGTCGGCCGTGAGGTGGTCGGCGTAGCTGAGCGCGCCGGCGCCGTACTCCGCGACCTGGTCGACGGGGTACCCCTCGTCTTCGAGCAGGAAGACGCGTTTGCCACGCACACCCTGAGCCCGAACCTGGGCAAGCACGCTCGGTTCAAAGCTCTCCACGGTGAGCCGGTCGGTGTTCCAGCCGGCCGCGGAGACCTCGGCCGCGAACAGTTCAGGCAGCGGCAGGTCGAGCCCGCCGAAATAGGTGGCGTGCTTGATCTCGGCGACG
Source organism: Cryobacterium sp. Hh7 (assembly GCF_004403155.1). Lineage (NCBI taxonomy): Bacteria > Bacillati > Actinomycetota > Actinomycetes > Micrococcales > Microbacteriaceae > Cryobacterium > Cryobacterium sp. Hh7. Next base: position 69,432 of record NZ_SOHG01000020.1, read on the forward strand.
ATCCCGAGCGTTCGGTTGGTCTGCTCGGCCGCGGCGTCGACGAGGTCGAACAGGTCGCGCAGGCGCAGAATCGGGTGCTGGTCGTCGAAGGTCGTATTGCTCTGTCGCAGGGCTGGCAGCCGTTCCCGGGCGCGCAGGGTGCGCAGTTCCTCCCAGGTGAAGTCCTCGGTGAACCAGCCGGTGATCGCCTTGCCGTCAACGATTTTCTCGGCGCGGCGAGCGGCGAATTCGGCGCGAGTGGCGACATCCGTTGTGCCGGAGATTTCGTTTTCGTGGCGAATGACGAGCACGCCGTCGCGGGTGGCGACCAGGTCGGGTTCGACGGCGTCGGCGCCGAGCGCGAAGGCCAAATTGAAAGCTGAGCGCGTGTGTTCGGGCCGGTGGCCGCTTGCCCCGCGGTGGCCAATGACGATCGGTTGCATGGTGTCAGGCTAACCGCGTCAGCAGAACGGATGCTGGGGGCCGGCATCCGCTTGCAGCGAAACGGGTGCAAGATCACGGCTTGAATTGCTGCAAATCGGCTGATCCCCAGCACATTCGAATGCGCTCTCGGGTACCTTTAATGCAGTGCCGCACCAGGCGCTGCGTGTCGGTTCGCCCGCGCGCACCCGAATGACCCATCAGCTGATTGTGAGTACAGCAACCCATGGCATCCTCCAACCCCGCTTTCTCCCGCAACGAAGCGTTCGGCGCTCGTGGCGCAGTGGCGTCGTCGCAGGCCCTCTCTGACAACGATCTGCAGTCGATGTACAACCGGCCCGCCGCCGGTTCACAGGACACCGAACGCATGACCTACGAAGACACCATAACCAAGACCGGCCTCGGCTTCGCGCTGCTGCTCGTGGCGGCCATGATCTCCTGGGTCGCCACCCCGGTGCTGCCGTTCCTGTTCATTCTGGGTGCCATCGCCGGCTTCGTGCTCGGCCTGGTCAACACCTTCAAGAAGGAGCCGTCGGCTCCGCTGATCCTTGCCTTCGCCGGGGCCCAGGGCTTGTTTGTCGGTGGCATCTCCCGCGTCTTTGAAGACATCTACGGGGGCGTCGTGATGCAGGCGGTTCTCGCCACTCTCGTCGTGGTCGGCGTCACGCTCGCACTGTTCAAGAGCGGCAAGATTCGCGCCTCGAAGAAGGCCACCAAGATCTTCTTGATCGCCATGATCGGCTACGCCGCGTTCTCGCTAATCAACGTGGGAATGATGATTTTCGGCGGCAGCGATCAGGCCTTCGGCATGCGCAGTGCGAGCATCAGCATTCTCGGCTTCGACATCAAGCTCGGCATCCTCATCGGCCTGCTCGCGGTGCTGCTGGCCGCGTACTCGCTCGTGCTCGACTTCGATTTCATCCAGAAGGGCGTCAACAACCGCCTGCCGCGCAAGTACGGCTGGACCGGCGCGTTCGGCATCATCATGACCGTCGTCTGGCTCTACGTCGAGATGCTGCGCATCTTCGTGCTCACCCGCGAGTAGCAGCATCCGCTTGATCAGGCGCCCTCGTTCTTTCGGAACGGGGGCGCTTTTTCGTACCCCGCGCACGCCACACTGTGGTTGGCTTAAGTAATGAGTTTCACAGACCTGCACGCGTTGCTCCCGCTCGAAGCCAACGGCATGACCGCAACGTTCGGCTACATCGGCAGCGCCATCGTGCTCCTCGGCTTGGCCTATGTCGTCATCCACGCCATCCGTCGTTATATCAAAGCCCCTAAAGACTGAGCAAGCGGATGCGGGGCGCTGCGCGGCAGTGAAAAGCCACTCGGCTGCGACCGGGGTACACCCGGTGAACGGCATTTTGTCTAGTGTCCGTGCAAAGCGTGCACCGGGTCCGCAGCACGTTCGACGAGCACTTCGGTCTGGGCAAGATCGCGCGTATTGGCGCGCGTTCGGGGCTCCACGGCTGCGATTGGTGTGCGGGGGCCGCTTTGCCCGATACGTTAATGAGTTATAGGAATCTCTCGCTTCCGCAGGTGCACCAGAATGGAGCGCTTCCGACGACACAGGGAACGGCAGACCATGCACCTCACAACGGCCGACAACGAAAAACTTTTGCTGTCTGTGGCGGGCATGGTGGCGCGCGACCGGCTCGCGCGCGGGGTTTTGCTGAACTATCCGGAATCCCTCGCCTTACTCAGTACCTGGGTGATTGAACGCGCCCGCGACGGTCGCACCGTGGCCGACCTCATGGTCGAGGGCCGCAAGGTGCTGTTGCGAGATCAGATAATGGAGGGTGTGGCCGAGATGCTCTCTGACGTACAGGTCGAGGCGACTTTCCCAGACGGGCGCAAGCTCGTCACCATCCACGATCCCATTTCCTAGAGACAGGCGGTGTAACCATGGGAGGCTACTCTTCTTCCGGCCCGGGCGCGATTCGCGTTCGGCCCGGTATTCTCATCCTCAACTCCGACCGAAGCCCGGACGAACGCATCCGCCTGGTCTTTCTCAACACCGGCGACCGGCCGGTGCAAATCGGCTCCCACCTGCACCTCCCCGACGCCAACGCGGCGCTCGAGTTCGACCGCGAGGTCGCACATGGATTCCGCCTCGACATCCCCTCCGGCACCTCCCAGCGCTTCGAACCCGGCGCCTCCCGCGAACTCGACGCGGTCGCATTCCAAGGTGCCCGCAAGGTGCCAGGCCTCCGGGTGCGCAACGCCGGAAACGAGAGCCTTGATGGTTGAGATCAGCCGCGAACGATACGCCGCCATTTACGGGCCAACGGCCGGAGACCAGGTGCGCCTGGGTGATACCGACCTCTGGATTGAGATCGAGCAGGACCTCACCGTGGGCGGCGAAGAGGCCGTCTTCGGCGGCGGCAAGTCCATCCGTGAGTCCATGGCGCAGGGCTCAAGGAGCCGCGCCGACGGCGCACTCGACACCGTCATCACGAACGCCATCGTGCTCGACTGGTGGGGCGTCATTCGAGCGGATGTCGGCATACGCGACGGTCGCATCGTGGCATTGGGGCGGTCGGGCAACTCCGACATCGCCGACGGCGTTCACCCGAAGCTCGCAATCGGACCCTCGACCGACGTCATTTCCGGCGAGGGCAAGATCCTCACCGCCGGCGCGATCGACTCGCACGTGCACCTGCTCTCGCCCTCGCAGATCCACGAGGCCCTGGCCACCGGTACCACCACGATTGTCGGCGGCGGCACCGGGCCATCCGAGGGTTCCAAGGCCACAACCGTCACGCCGGGTGCCTGGCATCTGGAGACAATGCACCGTTCCCTCGACGCCTTCCCGATGAACTTCCTACTGCTCGGCAAGGGAAACACTGTCTCGGCGGCAGGGTTCCGCGAGCAGGCGCTCGCCGGAGCTAGCGGCTACAAGGTGCACGAAGATTGGGGCTCCACGCCCGCCGCGATCGACGCCGCCCTTCGCGCCGCCGACGAGTTCGGCCTGCAGGTGGCGCTGCACTCCGACTCCCTCAACGAGTCGGGCTTTGTCGAGTCCACAATCGGCGCCATCGACGGCCGGTCCATCCACGCCTTCCACGTGGAGGGCGCCGGCGGCGGCCACGCCCCCGACATCCTGCGCATCGCCTCGCTCCCACACATCATCCCGGGGTCGACCAACCCCACCCTGCCGCACACGGTCAACACCGTCGCCGAGCACCTTGACATGCTCATGGTCTGCCACCACCTCAACCCCTCGGTGCCCGAGGATCTCGCGTTCGCTGAGTCGCGCATCCGTGCTACCACCATCGCGGCCGAAGACATCCTGCACGACATGGGTGCCCTGTCGATCGTTTCCTCCGACGCCCAGGCGATGGGGCGCATCGGCGAGGTCATCACCCGTACCTGGCAGGTCGCGCACGCCATGAAAGCCCGACGTGGCCCCCTCGGCGAAAATCATCCGGCCGACAATGAGCGGGCCCGCCGCTACGTGGCGAAGTACACCATCAACCCGGCGGTCGCGCACGGTATCGACTCCGAGGTGGGCTCGGTTGAGCCCGGCAAGCTCGCCGACCTCGTACTGTGGGAGCCGAAGTTCTTCGGGATTCGCCCCGCCGTCATCATCAAGGGCGGTGGCATCGTCTGGGCCGCGCTCGGCGACCCGAACGCCTCCATCCCCACGCCGCAGCCGGTCATGATGCGCCCCGCATTCACCAATGCTATCGGCGCCGAGCTCTCGGTGTCGTTCGTGTCGCCAGCGGCCATCGATGACGGAGTCGAGGCTCGCCTCGGCCTACGTCGCCGTGTCGCGGCTGTGTCGCCCACCCGCGATATCGGCAAGGCGCAGATGAAGAACAACGACGTGCTGCCCCGTATCGACATCCGCCCCGACACATTCGCCATCTCGATCGACGGGGACCACGTCGTGCCCGCGCCCGCGGAGCGTCTGCCGCTCGCTCAGCTCTACCTGATGTTCTAGCAGTCATGTCCGCCGCATCCCTTGTGCCCGCTCCCGCCGTCCCCTCGCCCACGCCCGCAGCCCCATCGCTCGGGTCCGCGCTGTCGGCGACGACCATCGCTATGTTGCTCGCGGATGCTCGCCTTCCGGTAGGCGGGCACGTGCACTCGGCGGGCCTTGAGCCAGCGCTCGCTGCCGGTATGCACCCGCGGCTCGTGCGCGGGTACATCCTTGGCCGAGCCCGCAGCGTCACCCTCGTCGAGGCGGGCACCGCCGTGGTAGCCCGGCACGTGGCGCGGCAGTCGAATCCCGATGGCCGACCCGGCGCGGATCTCACCACCGAGCTCGGCGCGAACCTCGCCCGGATCGACCGTGCCTGGGCAGCCCGCACCCCGAGCCGAGCCGTGCGAGAGGTCTCGCGCTCGCTCGCCCGAGGCTATCTCCGGCTCGCCACTCGGCTCTGGCCGGGCGAGCCGGCGATCGAGGCCTGTGTGGAAGCTCCCGCACCATTCTCCCGGCCGGTGCTCGTGGGCGTGATCGCCGCCGCCGCCGGCCTCGACGCGCTCTCGCTCGTGCGCCTCGTCGCCTACGACGACGCACAGACGATCGCCGCCGCCACGCTCAAGTTGGAGCCGCTCGACCCGGTAGTCCCACCCAGCTGGGTTCTCGACGCCTGCGCCCAGGTGGAAGACGACGTCGACTGGATCGCCACACTCACCTCACCCGACGCCATCCCGGCGCTCGGGGCTCCCGAAACCGAGGGATGGGCCGAGGCCCACTCCCGAACAACGCAAAGGTTATTCCGTGCCTAAACCTGAATCCACCGGTCGGCCTCTGAAGAATTCTTGATTTGGGCGCGATCCTCTTTCGGGGTTTTGGGCGCGGTCAAGCTTGGGGCCTCGATGCC
>NZ_SOHG01000049.1:0-41680 GCF_004403155.1 Cryobacterium sp. Hh7
GAAACACGAACCCGCCGCAACTACGGCACACTAGAACCACACGAAAGTGGCCCTGTTTTCAGTTGGCAGAAATGGCCCCATTTTCAGTTGGCGTTAACAGTCCTGACCGACATCAAGAACCGTGGTGTGACCGGCACGTTCTTCCTGGTCTGTGACGGTTTGAAGGGGCTGCCCGACGTCGTCGGGAACGTGTGGCCGTTGACACGGTGCAGACGTGCATCATTCACCTCATTCGGAACACGTTCACGCTGTCCTCAAAGAAGGATTGGGATGCGATGAAACGAGCGGTGAAACCGATCTACACCGCTCCGACCGTCGACGCCGCACGGGCAGCGCTGGATGATCTGACCGAGATCTGGGGAAAGAAATACGGTGCGATCATCCGGTTATGGGAGTCGGCATAGGAAGAGTTCACCCCGTTCCTGTCCTACGACCCCGAGATCCGCCAAGTGATCTGCTCCACGAATGCGATCGAGTCACTCAATGCCCGGTACCGGCGGGCGGTGCGTGCTCGAGGACATTTCCCCACGGAGCAGGCCGCTCTAAAATGCTTGTATCTGGTCACGCGAAGTCTCGATCCCACCGGTGAGGGCCGAGCTCGATGGACAATGAGGTGGAAGCCCGCTCTCAACGCCTTCGCCATCACCTTCCACGACCGCTGGCCGAACGCAGAATCCTACTAATGAAAAACGCCGGAAACACCGTTACTGAGACACACCCGTTAGAAACGCTAGGAGCGTGGGTCAGTAGTACCAAAGTTTAAAACGCCGGTTGATTTCCCGGGCTTGGTGTGGTGGTCTGGGAAAATTGCTTATGAGCGATTCTGATGGTCTGTTTCCCGCGACGGAACTCGAGCACGTGGTTGTGGATGTCGGGGTCGAGGCTGGCGCTGGCGTGAAGAAACGTTTTCGGGCTTTCGAGCCGGCGGCGGTGATGTTGGTGCCGCCGTCGTTGGATGAGTGGTTGCCGCAGAATCACCTGTCTCGTTTCATCGCTGACATCGTTGAAACGCAGCTGGATCTGAAGAAGTTCTACGCGTCCTACGCCAAGTCGAAGGGCCAGCCGCCGTATGACCCTCGACTGATGGTCCGGGTGCTGCTGTATGGGTATTGCGTCGGGGTTCGGTCGTCGCGGGAGTTGGAGCGGGTCTGCGTGGACGTGGTCGCGTTTCGGTGGTTGGCCGCGCAGCAGGCACCGGATTTTCGTTCCATTGCCCGGTTCCGGAAACGGCACCTCTCCAGCCTGGGGAACGTGTTCTTGCAGGCGTTGGAGCTGTGCCGCGCTGCCGGAATGGTCTCGCTCGGGCAGGTCGCGTTGGACGGCACGAAGGTGCGTGCCAATGCGTCCCGGCGGAAGGCGATGAGCTACGCCCGGTTGACGGAGAAGCAGAAAGTCCTCGCCGATGAAGTGTCTGCCCTGCTGGCTGACGCCGACGCGATTGATGACGCTGAGGATGCTCGGTTCGGGAAAGACAAACGCGGTGATGAGTTGCCGCCGGAGCTCGCTCGGCGCCAGTCACGCTGGGTGAAACTGGCCCAAGCGCGCGCGGCGTTGGAGGCCGACGCGGCCGTCCGGGCTCGGAAAGAGGCCGAGAAGAAGGCCCGGGACAAGGGCGATGATGACGACGCTGCTGCGCAGAAGGGTGATGACGCGGCGAAGAATGCGGTCGTGAGCCCGAAGGCTCAACGCAACTTCACCGACCCTGACGCGCGGATCATGAAGACCGCCGAAGGGTCGTTTCATTACGCCTACAACGCACAGGCCATAGTTGATGCAGACCATCAGATCATCGTCGCGACGACGCTGACGAATATTGGCGTCGATGTTGAACAGGTCGTGCCGATGATCGAGAAACTTCAGAGCACGATGGGAGTTCTGCCCGGGCAGATCCTGGCGGATGCCGGGTATTGTTCAGCAGCAAATCTGGACTACGCCAAGACCATGGAAACGGCCGGCGACGGCCGGACCGAGTTCTTCATCGCGACCGGCCGCGTCAAGCACGGCGAACGAGTTCCCGAGGTTCCCCGGGGCCGGATCCCCGCCAATGCCACGCTGCGGGAGCGCATGGCTCGGAAACTCAAAACGAAGAAGGGCCGCGCCGTTTACGCGCGGCGCAAAGCGATCGTGGAGCCCGTGTTCGGCCAGATTCACACTCGACAAGGCAAATTCGTGCTGCTACGCGGGTTGGAGCAAGCAGCGCACGAGTGGGACCTGATCGCGGCCTGCCACAACCTGATGAAGCTACACACCATGCACACCAAGGCGCTCCTCGCCAAGCCGGCCGCGCTGATGGCCCGCCCGGCAACCTAAAGAGCAGGGCAGGACTGCCCTGGCGGGTGGTCCTGCCCTCGACTACACGTCGTCAACTCGGCGCTGGACCTATTTTCAGTCGGCGCATCAACACTTCCACGACCACCGCGCTCGAGAACCGCGTCAGCAGCGGGTCAACACTCGACCCACATTTCCTGGCATCAAATCCGAATAGTCATTACTGACCCACGCTCCTAGCAACCATTTTCTACGCTGACGAGCGAACAGCGTCCCACGCCGTGCCGAGAGTGTCGTGCTCATCCACGTCGTGGATCACCTTGTGAAAGCAAACCCTGCTCAGCGTCCGTCGCGTTAGCTCCATAGCCGATGTCGATAACTAAGCCCGTGGCGCGAGTCTTTCGCAGTGCATCGAACCGGGACTCGTCAGTCGTCGTAGCCTGCTTCGAACACGATCTGCAACAGGATTTTGCCACGCCGACATCGACGGCGCTTACCAGCTCGTGGCGCGCAAGGGGGGTCCGCTATGGCACGTCTAGCAATAATTCTGCCCCGGTACATGCACGAAAATGCATAAGGTGGGTGTCTACCTTCTCGGCATAGTCGCGGAGCTCTTCCAGGGTTACCGTCGCCAGGTCGAGGGCGTTAACCTCGTTGACAACCGCGATGACACCAGCTTGCCTCTGCCCCAGGCCCTCAAGATCGATCAGGAGCGCTGCAGGCATGTCTCTCACTGCCAATTCCTTCAATGCCTCGAAAGCGTCCAGCATGATTTGATTGACAGTGCCGAGACGATCGACATACGCAGCTTTGCGATCCCACATCAAGGAACGGTGGTTTGCTGCGAGAGCACTACCGTGCGCGTTGGCAGGGGTGACGGTATTCATCGCGTCGAATTGAAATAATGCGACGTCCGCGGTATCAGCAAAGATGATCGCCGCAGCAGTGTATCCGGAACTGGAATAGAAAAGCGCGTGATGGTTGCCGTGTGCTGCACCACGGAGGCGCTGCACGTCGGGCGCCCCGACTGGCTGCGTATGATGCTTGACCTGCGCGACAGCGTCAAGGCTGATGGCGTCCAAACCACCATCAGCGCCCGCGATTGTCGGCTGCGCGTCGATGAAACCGATAATCCGCATGTGCTCCACGGCGAGAATTTCCGCCATCCGCCATGTAAAGACTGAAACGCTATTCGTTGGTTCAGGATTGGTCATTGTTCCCCCAGATCAGCCCGAGAGGCAGGCCTGACGGCAGTCTAGGGGACACGATGCCCTCGAATCCTCGGAATAACTTTGACCGCGGATGCACTGCGACGGCACGGCCGGCGAGGGGCTGTCCCTCGCGCTCCCCCGAGTTGGGATATCACAGTGATATCACGTGCGAAAGCAAGACGGCGATGCCGTCACGAGCAAAGTGGAGCCGCTTTGCGGTACTGTCCGCTGGGACTTTTTGTCCTTTCTGGCGTTTCACCGTAGGGGTCTGAGTAGTAATGGAACGAAAACGTCCGCTAAGGGCTTGGTCATTCAGTCTTGGCTGAAGACTCATCGCATTCCAGGGTGTAGGTGGGGTCTGAATCCTCCGGCTTCGAGGAGCGAGCGACGTAGTTGGTGACATTGCGGAATCCGAGTGCGTCACCACTTTGGCAGCCTGCTACGCCAGGCTCCGTTGCAGACCTTGCCCCCAGGTAGGCCAGGGCACCGGTAATAGTTCTTTGGGCAGGTAGAGCGGATGACTCGGATACCCTCGCTTCGTTGTCCGCAAGCAGGTGAGCCTGTCAAATCCGGGAATCGAAAGCACCTCTTGGACGCGCTCTTGCTTCGCGTGCGCTCCCCATGCGGCGACAAGTACCTCATCGTTCGCGGCAGCGTCTTCCAGGTAGCGGTTGTTCTCGGGACCGATAGGATCCGCTGCCGTCCACAAGTCGGCCGGCTTCGTTGCCCGGAACGCGTAAACGTTCACGACGTTGAGCCCGCCGAGGCCCCAGTGCCGCGCGAATCCGATACACCGGCGAAGCGTCGGATCATCCGAGTACTCATCTGCGGTAGACGGGTTCAGCATCACGAACGTCGCGCGCGGTCCGTCAGACCAAACTCTGGAGAGACGATAACGATACGTTCGATCCTCCGAGAGTTCGGCTCGGCTATCGACTTCGGTCACACATCATCATCCCATAGTGTCCCGTGGCAGGGAAAAGGTCGTACTCGCCTGTGCTGTTGCCAAGGAAAGCACAGGTCAAGAGGCAAATGCCCGCTGCTAGGCTGAGCGCATGTTACGCCGCAGCCTGATCACGCCGACCGTTTTGCTCGCCATCGTGGTCCTCAGCGGATGCACCGTGGGCTCCCCGGTAGAACCGTCAGGGTCAGTCGCACCAACACCAGTGGCAGCGAGCATCTACACCTGCGACGACATTGCAGCTCTTGATGTCGTCGCGCCCGTTTTCGTCACCGCCGACGGAACCGCGCCGACCCCGATTGCCGCGATCCAGCCGGCTTATGCCCTCACCGAATACGCCGTGCCAGCCTTGGGGGGTCTGTCCTGCTCTTGGCGGGTCGGCCCCGCACTCACCAACCCGATGTACGACTCCGTTGGTTCCGACTGGGCTTACGTCAGCGTCAAGGTCGTTCCCGGCGGCGCAGACTCCTGGACGCCCTACGTGGTGGGCGACGGCTTCTCGCTCGGCGACGGCCCCTCCAGCACCCCGATGACCATCGTAGGCATAGAAGCGGCGACCGGGTGCAGCTACGACTCCGGCTGCTTCATCAGCGCACCGGTCGGCGATGACTGGGTCGAAATCGTGCTGAGCACGCGCTGGTATGGCCTCGACGGTGGATATTATTCCGGGCTGACGCCCGACGCGATCCTGGCGCAGATGCAGCCGCTCGCGGCATCCGTTTTCACCGCTCTGACGGATGCTCAGCCCGGCCAGTTGGTTTGGCCGGCGGTCGAGCTGGTCGAACGCGAATCCGACTGCACCGGCGCGCTCGGGTCGCAGGGCATCGCCACGGCGCTCGGCGTCGACTCGTTCGAATACGAAGTCTGGCCCGTAGCAAGCGGCTCGACCTCCTTCGAGAACTACGTGGCGCAGCGGGCCGGGGTATTCCGCTGCGGCGTGCGGGCCGACGGCGTCCCGGTCGACTTGATGGCCGCCGGCATCCCGGGCACCTCGGTCATGGTCGGCTACGACCTGGCCGGACTCGTCGACACGATGGTCTCCACACCAGACAGCCAGGCCCTGCCGACGATTGCGCTGAAGGGCGCGGTCGAGGGTGAGCACGCCGTGCAGATCTGCTCCGACATCGGGCCGTTCTGCATCATGATCTTCTCACTCGGCCAGTCGGCCTACCAGGTCGAGTCGAACAGTGACACGGTGGCGATCGCCGAGGCGATCATCGCCCACACCCGCTAGTGGTCATGTTGTAAGTTCGTCGGGGGTTTAGGTCCGCAGCCAGCCGTGCAAACAGTCACAACAAGGTTCATGGTGAGGTCCTCGGGGATACCGTTCGCGTCCCGGGACCCGGCCCGGGGCGAGCGGCTCCGGGTACACCGCCGGCGCCGCGGCCTCGCCGCTGTAATCGACGCCGTCAATGACGTTGCCGTGCCACGGGCCTGGGACTGTCTCTTAAACGGTGTTTCCGGCCTGACGCGCTGGACGTGGGTCTGGCGGGAAAGGTGCCGTGATGACGACACTTGATGCTGTGACTGAGAAAACGAAATCTGAGTCCAGCCGTGAGGCGGTGGCCGCGAAGGAATGGGTGCGCCTGGCCAAGGAGCAGGGCTTGGCTCTGGACGGTCCTGAAGGGCTGCTGGGCCAGTTCACGAAAACGTTCCTGGAGACGGCTCTGAACGAGGAAATGACTGAGCATCCCGATCATGAGAAGAACCGTGCCCCGGACGAGCGTGACGAATCCAACGTGCGCAACGGGACCCGGCCCAAAACGGTGATCAGCCCCTCGACGGGGCCGGTGACCATCCAAGTGCCTCGTGACCGGGACGCCACGTCCACTCCGGTGATCGTGCCGAAACGACAACGCCGTTTGACCGGGGTCGAGGAGATTGTGCTGTCGTTGTATGCCCGCGGCCTCACGACCGGGGAGATCAGCGCACACTTCAACCAGATCTACGGTGCGCAGGTCTCCAAAGAGACCATCTCCCGCATCACGGACAAGATGATCGAGGAGATGCAAACGTGGCAGTCCCGCCCCTAGAAACTGCCCCTTTTTATACCTATCTCGCGTTTGGTGCGACCCACGTCCCGCACCACGTGGCCCCGGAATGGATCGAGAAGTACCGTGGCCAGTTCGACGGCGGATGGGACGTGCAACGCACGCAGACCCTCGAACGCCAGAAGCGTCTCGGCCTCGTTCCCGCCGACGCCGAGCTCGGCCCGTGGGCCGAGGGCGTGCCGTCCTGGGACGATCTCGACGATGAGGCTCGCGCCGTGGCGGCCCGGTTCATGGAGACCTACGCCGGCTTCGCCGAGCACACCGATGCCCAGGTCAGCCGCCTCATCGACGAACTCGAACGCCTTGGCGAACTCGATAACACCCTTATCGTGTACCTGCTCGGCGACAACGGCGCCTCGGGTGAGGGCGGAATCGAAGGCACTCTGCACGAGCACCTCGTCGGGCACGGCATCCCCGACAACACCGCCGATATGGCCAAAAAGCTCGACTCTTTCGGCGATGCGACGACCTACTTGATCTACCCGGTCGGCTGGGCGTTGGCCATGAACGCCCCGTACCAGTGGACCAAGCAGGTCGCGAGCCACTTCGGCGGCACCCGTGACGGTATGATCCTGCGTTGGGGCGACAAGATCAAGGACACGGCCGCCGGCACGGTGCGGCACCAATTCCACCACATCATCGACATCCTGCCGACGATCCTCGAAGCGACCGGGCTGCCAGCACCAGAGAGTGTCAACGGGATCACGCAGAGCCCGATCGAGGGCACCTCGATGCTCTACACCTTCGCCGACGCCGAGGCGCCCGACCAACACACCACCCAGTACTTCGAAATGTGCGGCAACCGAGGCATTTACCACGAGGGCTGGATGGCCGTCACGCGGCACGGCACCCCGTGGCTGATGCTGCCCGACGGTCTGCCCGCTTTCGAGGACGACGTCTGGGAGCTGTACGACACATCCATCGATTGGACTCAGGCTCACGACCTCGCGGCCGCGCTGCCCGAAAAACTCGCAGAGCTCCAGGCAATTTTCGTGACCGAGGCCACCAAATACGAAGTGTTCCCACTCGACGACCGAGTCACGGAGCGGGAGAACCCGTTCCTCGCCGGACGCATCGACCTGCTCGCTGGCAAGGACTCGATGACGTACACGGCCGGGATGGGCCGCTTCACCGAAGAAACCACGATGAACACCAAGAATCGTTCGCACACGATCACCGCGAGTATCGTGATGCCCAGCGACCTGGCCGACACCGTGTCCGGGGTCCTCATCGCCCAGGGCGGTCGTTTCGGCGGCTGGTCTCTGTATTGCCTGGATGGCGTGCTCACCTACGCGTACAACTGCTACGGCACCTACCGATTCACCGTTCGCTCCATGACGACACTCGCCGCCGGCGCCCACGAACTGCAGATGCACTTTGACTATGACGGGGGCGGCCTCGGTCGGGGTGCAACGATCACCCTGCTCGACGGGAACACCATCATCGGCTCCGGACGCATCGACCGCACCACGGCGTACTACTTCTCCTTCGACGAGACACTTAACATCGGCGTCGACCTTGGCACCCCGGTGACCGAGGACTACCTACCGCTCGACAACGGCTTCACCGGAGAGATAAATTTCGTCCGTATCGACGTGCTCGAGGATGCCGTAACTGGCACCGAAGAGGACATAACACGGCACGTCCTGGCCCACCAGTGAGCGGGCACTGCTGCAGCCCTAACGCAGAGAGACTGCCAGCAGGCGACAGGTCTGCGGGGGCCAGAACCGGGCCTCCCCTCACCGAGAACGAGGCCGGACGGGGCACGTTGGGTGACGCCGTGAACCTGCCCGGCGGCGCATTTTCAATGGGCAGCGATGACCCGCTCGCCTACCCCGACGATGGTGAGGGGCCGGCGCGCACTGTGACGGTCGGCGCGTTCCGCATCGAGACCACAACGGTCACCAACACCCAGTTCGGTGCCTTCATCGCCGCAACCGGGTATCGCACCGACGCCGAACGGTACGGCTGGTCGTTCGTCTTCGCCGGCGAGCTGCCCGACGTGTTTCCGCCGACGCGCGGAGCCGTGCAGGCTCCTTGGTGGCGTCAAATTGAAGGCGCCACCTGGAACTTGCCAGGCGGACCACTCGGCCGCCTGACCGCGCTCCCCGAGCACCCGGTCGTGCACTGGAATGACGCCAACGCATACGCAACGTGGATCAAAGGCCGACTGCCCACCGAGGTCGAGTGGGAGTATGCAGCCCGCGGCGGGCTCGTGCAGCAGAATTTTCCGTGGGGGTCCGACCGAGAACCCGGCGGCCAGCACCGCATGAACGTCTGGCAGGGAACTTTTCCATCGAGCAACAACGAAGCGGACGGATGGTACGCGACCGCACCAGCGCGATCATTCGAACCCAACGCCTACGGACTCTTCAACATGACCGGCAACGTCTGGGAATGGTGCTCGGACTGGTTCACGCCCGGCCAGAACCGAGTCGCCAAGGGCGGGTCATTCCTCTGCCACGAGTCGTAGTGCCGACGCTACCGGGTATCGGCCAGGCAAGGCCTCAGCCCAGATTCAACAACCGGCAACACCGGATTCCGCTGCGTCATTTCCTAACGGGTGCCCTGCAACGTTGTCGTTCGTCGAAGCACTACGGGCGCTCACTCGACGCACCTCACAGGGTGACCGCAGGCCGCGACATCCACCAAACGGCAGCCGCGAAGAAGAAAAGCACATCAGATTGTCTCAACAACTTGACGGGCGCAGCAGGTGATGGAACCGTGACGTCTCGCTGCGCGTCTGGGAGAGTTGTCGTGCCAGACTGGTCCCTTCATCTCCCGTCAGCCTTCGGTTGTGGCGGTGGGTTTGGTGTGTGATCGAAGCGAAGAGGTTTTGATGTGTGGGATTTTTTAGGGGATCAGTTTGAGCAGATTCTGTTCAGCAGCTGGCAGCACTTCAGCCTCGTCGTACAGTGCCTGATTCTGGCGACAGTTATCGCCGTCGTGCTAGCCGCCCTCGTTTACCGAAGTTCCGCGCTCACCGGAGTTGCCAACTCGGTGTCGGCCATTGGCCTGACCATCCCATCGTTCGCGTTCATCGGGCTGCTCATCGCGCCGCTCGGCTTCGGCGTCGTTCCGGCCGTCATCGTCGTAGCGTTCTTCGCTACGCTCCCCATTCTGCGCAACGCGGTCGTGGGCCTATCAGGTATAGCACCGTCGATCGTGGAATCCGCCCGCGGCCTCGGCATGAGCCGGTTCCGCACGCTCCTGCAGGTAGAACTGCCCATGGCGTGGCCGATCATCCTCACAGGCATTCGGGTATCCGCCCAAATGGTCATGGGAATCGCCGCGATCGCCGCATATTCCCTCGGCCCAGGCCTGGGCGGATTCATCTTCTCCGGCCTCTCCCGCCTCGGCGGCGCCAACTCCCTCGAGTCGGTGCTGACGGGCGTCATCGGCGTTGTTGTGCTCGCTCTTATTCTTGATCTCCTTCTCGTCGGCCTTGGCCGCCTGACCACACCCCGAGGTATTCGTGTCTGAACTCATTGCATCCACCAGCGCAGAATCGACCAGCACCGAAGATTCCCCGACCGGCATCACCGGTGCGAACATCCTGCTGGACCACGTCACCAAGCGTTTCCCCGGCCAGGCGCGCCCCGCCGTCGACGGTCTGACCATGGAGATCCCGGCCGGCAAGATCATCATGCTCGTCGGCCCCTCAGGCTGCGGCAAGACCACCACCTTGAAAATGATCAACCGACTCATCGAACCGACCGAAGGCCGTATCGTCGTCGACGGTGACGACGTGACCAATATGAACGGCGATACCCTGCGCCGAGGCATCGGCTATGTCATCCAGGCCGGAGGGCTCTTCCCCCACATGACGGTGGCCACCAACATCGGTATCGTACCGAAAATGCTCGGCTGGGACAAAGCCCGCATCGCGGCCCGCGTCGACGAACTCCTCGAGCTCGTCTCCCTCGACCCGGCACTCTACCGAAACAGGTACCCCAAGGAACTGTCCGGCGGTCAGCAGCAACGCGTCGGCGTGGCGCGCGCCCTCGCGGCCGACCCGCCCGTTTTACTCATGGACGAGCCCTTCGGCGCCGTCGACCCGATCACCCGCCTGCGCCTGCAGGACGAACTGCTCAACATCCAGGAAGAACTGCAGAAGACCATCGTCTGCGTCACCCACGACTTCGACGAAGCCGTCAAGCTCGGCGACTGGATCGCCATCTTCAACGAGAGCGCCCAGCTCGAACAATACGACACCCCAGAACGTATCCTCGGCGACCCTGCCAATGAGTTCGTCGAAAACTTCATCGGGTCCGGCGCCGGCCTCAAACAGCTCACCCTAACCCGGGTGGCAGAGGTCGGGTTCGGCGACGCCGTCGTGGGAAGCCCCGGCGAACGGGCAGCGGATGTCCTGGCGCGCGTGGCCGACGCTGGCCACGGCCACGCGGTCATCGTCGATGAGCGGCACCGTCCCATCCAGTGGCTCTCCCGGCGCAAGCTTGGCCGCCTCGAGGTCATTAGCAACGTTACCGACCCGAAACTTCCGGTCGTCGGCTACCGTGCCACGCTTAATGATGCACTCGACACAATGCTCGTCTCCAGCGCCGGAGCCGCGCTCGTCACCGGCCGCCGCGACATGTTCAAGGGCGTCATCGATGTACAGACCGTCATGGACGCCATTACCCGGTCACAGACCGCTGCCGTGCTCGAGTCGGACCAAGCGCCCGTCGGACTGAACACCGGTGTGTTCCAAGAGCAGGCGCCTGCCGCCGACGCCGAACTGAATGAGGCCGATAGCAGTGATGCTAATAGCAGTGATGCTGATGCGCGGGCCGTGCAGTGAGTACCCGCACGGTGACTACAGAAGCCGGCAGTGCCGGCGGCGACTCCGCTATCGAAACACCCGGCGACCAGGCCGTACCCGTCAGTCACGCCCGCGCGGTATGGCAGTCCTGGCGTGGACTGGTTTACCAGCTGGCCGGCATTCTGCTCGCGTTCCTCGCGCTCGTCATCTGGCTACTGACAGCTAACCTCTCTCCGATCGAACTCACCACCCTCGCCCCGGACGCGCTCTGGGTCTACACCGTGGAGCACATCCAACTCACCCTCCTCGCCGCGGCGATCGTATTGGTTATCGCAATTCCCCTGGGAATCGCCCTGACCCGGCGACCCCTGCGGCTTTTGACCGCTCCGGTGCTCGCGATCGCCAACGTCGGGCAAGCCGCCCCCGCAATCGGCGTCGTCGTACTCCTCGCATTTTGGGTTGGCTTCGGCTTTTGGGCAGCGACGCTCAGCCTCGTGCTCTACGCGGTGCTCCCGGTGCTGCGAAACACCATGGTCGGCCTGCAACAGGTCGACGCCCGCCTCATCGAAGCCGGACGTGGCATGGGCATGAGCTCCACAGCCGTGCTCTTTCGCGTGGAGCTCCCCCTCGCCGTGCCAGTCATGCTGTCAGGTGTGCGTACCGCCCTCGTTCTGCTAGTCGGCACCGCAGCCCTGGCCACATTCGTCAACGGCGGCGGACTGGGCATCCTCATCACCACGGGCGTCAATCTCAGCCTCACCCCCGTGCTCGTCACCGGGGCCCTGCTCGTTGCGCTACTCGCCCTCCTCATCGACTGGATCGGCCGTGTGGTCGAACACGTCGCCCGCCCGAAGGGACTCTAGATGTACCGCACTTCTTCACGCACCCGCCCTCGCGCCCGCGGGCCCCTCGGTCGCTGGGGCCTCGCCACGGGTATCCTCGCCCTGTCCGCCGTCACCTTGACCGGCTGTGGACTGCAGCCGGCGACCTCCTACATTCCCGCGGTCGGACCCGGGTCGATCACCCCGCTCGACGGCGCCGACGGCGTCAACCTCACAGTCACGTCCAGGAGCTTCACCGAGCACCTACTGCTCGGCAAAATCGCCGTCCTCGCCGGGACCGCCGCCGGATTCGACGTCACAGACCTCAGTAACGTGCCCGGCAGCCAGCCGACCCGCGAACTGCTTCTCTCTGGCCAGGCCGACATACTCTGGGAATACACCGGAACCGCATGGCTGACCTACCTCGGCCAGACCGAGGCGATCACTGACCAGAACGAAATGTGGCAAGCCGTATACGACCTCGATATCAAAAACGGTGTCACCTGGGGCGCGCCAGCACCAATGAACAACACCTACGCCCTCGCCGTACGCAGTGAGGCAGTCGCCGACCTCGGCAACATCACAGCCCTGTCCGAACTTGCCGCGTTACCCGTCGCAGATCGCACCTTCTGCGTCGACTCCGAATTTAACTCCCGGCCAGACGGCATGAACCCCATGCTCACCCACTACGGACTAGAACGTGGCACCGCCAACGGCGTGCCCGCCAACAACATCGGCATCTACGACACCGGTGCCATCTACAGCGCAACCGACAACGGCGACTGCAACTTCGGCGAAGTCTTCACGACTGACGGTCGCCTCGACGCGCTCGACCTCACCGTCCTGGCCGACGACCTCGCATTCTTCCCGGCATACAACGTGGCGCCGATCTTCTTCACCGAGACGCTCGAGGCCCACCCCGGCCTGGAAGAGATCTTCGCCAAAATATCGCCCCGGCTCACCGACGAAGTTCTACGCGGCATGAACCGTCAAGTTGACGTCGACGGCGCCGAACCCGCCAACGTGGCCTACGCCTGGATGATCAAGGAAGGTTTCATCACCGACCCAACCAGCTAACCAGACACAGGCGACGGATACCGCAAACAACACGATCGTCCGGACCAACATCACAGAGACACGACAGGCGGGCGGGCGCTCGAGCAGCTCATCATCAAACCCAGGGCGACCAGCTTCAATGTCCCCGAAGTGCCGACCCGACACGGTGACACGTAGGCCAACAGCGATGACGATACGACGAACAGGCTCGTGGCATGGGTCACGCCATCCAACCAGAAACGACCCGCGTGCGTGCTCCGACGAGGCAGCACAGTGCCGAGGGTGGCATCGTTGACCCGGGTCACGATCCGGTCGCCCCGATACGCGGCCAGACCATCACGCAGCGACGACGTCCCGCCCCGCACAGAGCCAGCACCCATCCGGTAGGCCTGCGCCCGACTGTTCAGGTCAGTAACTGTCACGTTCTGCTGCGCAACCATGATCGCGTTCTTACCCGCCTCATCATCGTGCTGCCACGCCGCGAACACATCACCGGCCATCCGAAAGAAGAGACAAAGCCGGTCGCGATAGCGCTGTAGCGACCAGGCGACCACCCACTCTGACGTAAGACGTGATTGACGAACGTCACTCGCGATCAGGGGCCCAAAGGCTGACATCATCAAGGCATGACCCAATCTCGCTGGCAACACCTCTCTGAATGGCCACTCACTGTCGCCGCAGTGATATTTCTCGTCGCCTACACGTGGGAAGTCATCGGAGACCTCCACGGCGCTGCTTACATCGCGACCGAAACAGTAATTACCGCCACCTGGGCCATATTCGCACTGGACTATCTGGTCAACCTCACTCTTGCACCCAACCGGTGGAAATGGTTCTACACACACGTCTTCGACCTTCTGATCGTTGTTCTTCCTCTTCTCCGGCCACTCCGACTACTTCGCCTAGTCACCCTGCTGGCGGTGCTCCAACGCACCGCCGGTGCCGCCTTCCGAGGCCGCGTCGTCATCTACGTCGCCGGTGCAACGGCCCTGCTTGTATTCGTCGCCGCACTCGCTGTCCTCGACAGCGAACGGACCACCTCGGACCCGACCATCACTAATTTCGGTGACGCTCTCTGGTGGGCATTCGTCACCGTGACAACGGTCGGATACGGCGATTTTGCTCCTGTGACAACACAAGGACGCCTGATAGCCGGCGGGCTCATGCTCGGCGGCGTAGCCCTCCTCGGCGTCGTGACAGCGACCCTCGCCTCCTGGATCGTTGAGCGCGTTTCACAGCAGGAAGAGGATAAACAAGCGGCGACACGCGGCGAGATCCGAGCCCTGGAAGAACAACTCGCTCAGCTCCAGCACACATTGAATGAGCGCGCCAGCACCGCGAAATTAGCCGTAAACGATCGCTGAGTTCTGCCTGTAAAGGGAACGCTCACCGTTCTGAACCAGCACTAGCACAGAGCACGGTCTACGAGATTCTGATCAGAGAACACATGGTACCTGGCAGGACCGGAACCGCCACCGAAACCATCTGCGCCGAACAAGCACCCCTGACCTTGTAGGTAGCGGAAGATGTCAACCTTTATGAGTCAGTTTCTTTAGGCGGTCATTGAGTTCTTTCCTTCCTTTTCGGGTTCGTTGATCCAGGTCGTCGTCGGGAACGTGGGAGGCTGCGGGTGCTGCCGAACGAAGCGCTCGGGGTGCTCGGTATATGCCGTCGTGAGGACGCGGGCGCGGGCGTGCTGAACGGCGGATGCGCGGCCGTGGTGAACGTTGAACGGGGTATGCATTCCGATGCCCGAATGACGATGTTCAGCGTTGTACCAGTCGTAGAATTCGGTGCAGCCCGCTTTAAGCGTGGTTCCGTGTACGCTCCGGGCCATTTCCGCCTTTGCACGAGCACGAGCACGAGCACGAGCACGAGCAGAATGCTGGACCAACTGACGAGCAGGCTGGTTGAGAACCTAGACGGGTTCCGCAGGATCTGTCGGCCAGCATTGATCGTCGGCCAGCAATTCACGGACTGTCTCAAACTGCTGCGCCCAGCTCATGAGATCGGCAAGCTGCATCAACGTCTCACCCCGGTTAATTCGAACGATGCGGTCATAGCTCATCCCGGGCGGCATTGCCGATAACCCCCCGCCTGACATTGGCTTCGCCAGGAACGCTTCCAAGCCCAGGCCTTGAGCAAGTACGGCTTCACGGACGCCGTTTGCAACCCTGTGTTGCAACTGGGCGGCCAGAAACCGGGGATCAGATGCGTCTATGCCCGGGGCGGGTTGAAGCAGGGCGGATGACCTCCCGAACTGCTTCCGCACGGCCACCATGCTTCGTGGCTCATATTTGAATCCACCGGCCGCGGTCTGAAACTTCATACTTGCAGGCTAGCAATTTGAGATGAATTTACTACCTGGGAATGGTAATAACCCGCTCCGAGAAAGCATAATTGTGCCAAAAGTTAGGGAGATTCCCTATTTTTGCTCGACACCAGGCCCGCACCTGTGCGCATAGAACAGGCTGTGAATACATATTTCGATCAGTCGTCAGTTCAGGCCATCAGAATAGGTCGGCCACAGCGTGATTTTGAGGCCGAGCTCCAACCTGGCGAGGGTGGACGTGTCCGGCCAGGACATCCCGTTGAGAACGGTGCCGATGCTCGCCCGGTCAACGCCGGTCTCACGGGCAATCTCGCGAATACTGCGGCTGCCCATGGCGTCCCGCAGGTTCAGCACGAATTGCCGCGCTATCTCAGCGACAGGGTCGTCGCTCCGCGTCGTCGGCCACTCGACACACAGCTCGTGTGGGGTGACACGAGTTGGGCGCGGGCTCATGCCAAAAGCATATCCGCCCACATAGGCTCCTTCGCCAGTTCTCTGAATGACGACATCTGTGCTTTACTGAATGGCTGCAGTTACAGCCAGATGAGTGAGGGGGTGCGCGCGACCATGACCAAATACAAACCCCAGCGCGCCTCCGCCGAATGGCCAGCTATCGAATCGTTCGTCAAAGATGCCTGCTCCCTCGCCGCCCCGCACACCACCTACGCCGCCTCGATGCTCCTCACGGTCACGAGCGCCTACGTGCTGTGGTGCGTGAATGCCCAGGGGTGGCCGATGCAGACCGACGTCGTCTTCAGCCGCCAAGCCATCGACATGTACTGCACCCAGGAGAGTCCCGCACGTTCGGAGGGCACGCGCCGCAACTACCGCGCCATACTCATGCGCGTTTCCGAAGTCGTCGCCCCCGAAGAACACCCCGACACAATGACCCCGCTTGCTCGTAAGCGCGTCGCCGAACCCTACAGCGCCAGCGAGATTGCAGAGTTCTCGATGTGGGCACTCGGCCAAGTCACCGGTGAAAAGCGGCGGCGCGCAATGCTCATGCTCGTATTGTGCGCTGGCGCCGGGCTCAGGCCCAGCGACGTCAGCACGATTTATCCCGACGATGTCCTTGTCGACGAACTCGGCATCGTTCTCACCATCCATGGCACGACGCCGCGCACGGTGCCTTTGCTTCACTCGTGGGAAGAGTGGATGGCCGCCATCCTGGAACAGTCACCTCATGACCTCCCGCTTTGGGGTCCGACGAATACCGTTCGGGCGAGCAACCTGCTGTCGAATTTCAGTCAATACACAGTGGGTCAGCGCCCCCGCAGCGACCGGCTGCGTGCGACCTGGATTGTTACCCACCTTCGGGCCGGCACCCGCATCAAGGAGCTCACTCGCGCGCTCGGAGTGGAGAAGTTTGAACACCTCCCGCGCTATCTGGAATATGTTCAAACACTGGACACTCCCCATTACCGAGCTGAGCTTCGAGACGCGGTCAGCCAGTGAACGCTCTCACCTCCGATGCCGCGCTGCTGGAAGAACGGATGCAGTCCACGTTCGGCATGACCCGACTGGACTACAAGCGCGAACGCGCCCGCGGCCCCGTCTCGCGCGCCTACCTCAACAACGCCATCCGCATCGTCGACAACTCCGGCGTCGTGACCAAACTTGTCGACTGGCGTCACGCGCGCTTGAAATCAAATGCCGGTGTCAAACCAACCATCCCTTTTCGCGCTGTGCTCGTACTCTTTCTCCTGCACGTGCAGCTGGGTTACGGCATCAATTACCACCGCATCGCGGAAACCCTCGACGTGCACTTCCACGCCGAAGAATTCGCCCTGCTCGGCATACAAAACCACGCCGGCGACCACGATGACTGGTACCAACGCCTGTGGCGCTCAGCGAATCGTATGATGGTTCTCATCGACCCCTACCCCGGTCCCCGCAACAAACGACTGACGCCGAACGCCTACGCGAAATTACTCGCGAAGCAAGCAACGCCGAAGGCCGTACGCAAGTCTGCACGCAATCTTGAGCGCCTGGACTGGCTCTGCGAACAACTCCTCCACACCAGTGTGCGCATGCTGCCCGCAGATATCTGGGCCAAATACACCGGCAACATCGCCGCCGATGCGACTCTGATTCCGGGAACCGGTCGACCTAACCCGACCGACCCGACCCTGCGGCGCGGCAATGCCGACTCGCACTCCGGACGCTACCGGCGCGAAGGCAGCCACGGCGGCCTGGGCGCTAAAACCGATAAGGCCGGTTACGAACTCGAAATCAGCGTCATGGTGTGGGACAAGCCTGGCCAGAACATGCTGTTCCCGTCTCTCATCACCGCCGTCGGTTTTCACCGGCCGGGAGAAATCATCGGGCACGGCGCAAAGCTCGTCGACTCCCACCAACGCCTCGGCTTCACCAGTGGCCTCGTCATCGTCGACCGTGCCTACAACGGAGAAAAAGCCCGCAACTTTCAGATTCCCGTGCGGCTGCGCGGCTGCGAACTCGTCATCGATTACAAGAAGACTGATCTCGGGCTGCAAAATCAGTGGGGCGGCCTCATTCTCGTCGACGGCAACTGGTACGTCACCTGGATGCCCCAAAACCTCATCGACGCCACCAAGAACTACAACACCCGTGAGCCCGACCCCACCAACCCGAAAAAGCCCCGGCGCCTCATCGACAAGAAGACCTTCAAGGCCTACCTCGACAACCGCAACGCCTATCGGATGAAGCCCAAGGGCCGTCCCGACAAAGACGGATTTCAACGTTTTCTCTACCCCACGCCCGGCAGCTATATGGCTATCGACCGTGTCAGTGGCAAACGAGTGGCCAAACCCTCAACACCCGTGAGTGTCACCATCCCCCTCGACGCCGGTGCACCGTCCGAACGAAACCAAGACCCCCGGCTCGCGGTGAAACACCTGCAGAAGTTCGCCTACAAATCAAAAGAACACCGCGAGCACTTCGGTATGCGCAGCCTCGTCGAGTCCGCCAACAAAACGCTCAAGGGTAAGAACTTCGAAGACCTCGCCAACGTCAGCAAACGCTCCGGCCGCGGCTTCGCCTTTAACTACCTCGCCGCGACACTCGCTGCCGTCTCCTCGAACCTGCGCAAAACCTACGACTTCTTCGTGAAGGCCGCCGAACTCGACCTCGGCGAGAAGCTTTCCCGTGAACGCCGCCGCAAAGAAGCTACCGGCACACCGCTGAGCGCACACAGCGCCCTACCGGCCCTGGCACCACCGCAGTAACAACAACCGCCACCCACTCCAGCACCAACCACCCGCGCACCGAAAGCTTCAGCCTGCCCACCCGCAGGCCATTTCCTATTTAAAAGGTCAACGCCGCCTCAACAGGCCCGATCGGCCCCGCCAACACCCTTAAAAACCGAGGGCCGGGCGAGTATTTCTACTCGACCGGCCTGTTCGCTTGGATTTCATGAAAACCACAACTCAATTTCCTGAAACACCCGCAGTGCGCGAGAGGGGACTTGAACCCCTACGTCCTTTCGAACACTGGCACCTGAAGCCAGCGCGTCTGCCAATTCCGCCACTCGCGCGAACTTAGGAATGCTAACACTGTGAGGGGGGTCAGCGCCATTCGACGGCGCGCCGCCCGGGCCGTGGGGGCCAAATTGAGCGTGATCGCGCCCGATATCGGTGGCCGCTACGGTAATTACCGGAGCAAGTACCCACATCGGGCGCACTCCCAACGGATGCCGCCGCTCGACTGCACCCACGAGATCCGCCCGCCCAGCCCCACCGCATCCGCACGCCCGCATCCGCACACCCGCGCGCGCCACATCCGCTCCAAAAAAGTCCAAAGGAATGCCCATAATGGGCCACGAATTCGGTCCAGGACCCTCCGCAGGTAGTATGACTGTTCGTGCCGTTTGCGCCTCCAAGGCGGGTTGTCACCCGAGACAAGTAACATGCTCATAGCCAAACGGACCGGATCGGGAGACCTGTGGGCATACTGGATAACTTTGAAAAGGGATTGGAGCGCGCCGTCAACGGAGCGTTCGCCAAGACCTTTCGATCGGGCTTGCAGCCGGTGGAAATTACCTCCGCGCTGCGTCGTGAGCTCGACACCAAAGCCGCGGTTGTCGCGCGGGATCGCATTCTCGCGCCCAATCGGTTCACCGTTCGCATGTCCCACACCGATTACGCCCGCATGAGCGCGCTCGGCGTGACCCTTATCGATGAGCTCACCGCCCTGCTGCAAAAACACGGCACCGAGCAGCGCTACCAGTTCACCGGCGGCATTGTGATCACCCTGCAAGACGACGGCAGCCTCAGCGAGGGTCTGGTGCAGATCGACTCCAGCACGGTAGCGACCAGTGTCGCCTGGACCCCGGTGCTCGACATCAACGGTACCCGGCATCCGCTGGTCAAGGCCCGCACCGTGATCGGTCGCGGCTCCGACGCCGACATCACCATCGACGACACCGGCACCTCCCGCCGTCACGTGGAGATTATCTGGGACGGCGCCCGCGCCCAGGTGCGGGACCTCGGCTCCACCAACGGTTCCCAGCTCAACGGTGCCCCGGTCAGCCAGGCCATCCTCGAACCCGATTCGATCGTCACCATCGGCCGCACCCGCATCGTCTTTCGCGTGCTCGCGCAGGCCTCCCACGAGACTCCGCGCGCGGCCGCACCGACCGACCCCGCCCCCGAACGCCACGACATGGGCGGATTCTGGGGGCCGAACGCATGAACGTGAGCGAACTGACCCTGCTGGTGCTGCGCATCGGCTTCCTTCTCCTGCTCTGGATGTTCATCTTCGGCATCGTCTACGCGCTGCGCAGTGACCTGTTCGGCCAGCGCGTACGCCGCCTGAAAACGGATGCCGCCGCGCCGGCCCCCGCCGCAGCCTTCCCCGCCGCCGCTCCCGTTGCAGCCCCCGCACCAACCCCAGCACCAGCCCCGATCGCGCGGGCCAGCCCGGCCGCCGACGGTGCACTCGCCACCGCCCAGAACACCACGCGCCTCGTCATCACGAGCGGCCCAAAGTCCGGCACCGAGTTTCCGCTCAGCACCGAAACCATCACGATCGGCCGCTCGGCCGACTCGAGCCTGGTCATCCGCGATGATTACACCTCAACCCACCACGCCCGACTCATGCTCTGGCATGACGAGTGGATGCTGCAAGACCTCGATTCCACCAATGGCACCTTCCTGGCCGGCACCCGCGTCACCGTGCCGACCAAAATTCCCCTGAACGCCACCGTGAAGATCGGCGCCACCAGCTTCGAGCTTCGGCGGTAAGTCATGGCGACGGTAAGTCACAGCGCAGCCACGTCCCACGTCGGCAAGGTTCGCTCCAATAACCAGGACTCCGGTTACGCCGGACGCACCCTGTTCGTGGTCGCCGACGGCATGGGCGGCCACGCCGGCGGAGACGTCGCGTCGTCGATCGCCACGAAACGCATCATCGAGGCCGACAGGCCCTATGCGAGTGCCCAGGACGCCGAATTCGCCCTGCAGGCCGCCCTGATCGGCGCCAACGCCCAGCTGGCCGAAACCGTGTTCGAGCATGCCGAACTCACCGGCATGGGCACGACCGTCAGCGCCATCGTGGTGCTCGAGAACGAGGTCGCGATCGCCCACATCGGCGACTCGCGCATCTATCTGCTGCGCGACAACGAACTCTCCCAGATCACCATCGACCACACCTTCGTGCAGCGGTTGGTTGACAGCGGTCGCATCACCGAGGCCGAAGCTATGGTGCATCCACGCCGCTCCGTGCTCATGCGTGTGCTCGGTGACGTCGAGGCGAGCCCCGAAATCGACACGTCGATCCTGGCTACGATCGACGGCGACCGCTGGCTGCTGTGCTCCGATGGTCTCACCGGTGTCGTCTCGCACACCGGCATAGCCTCCGCCCTGGCCAGTGGCGCCAACGCGCAGGATGTCGCCGACCTGCTCGTGAAGGAGAGCCTCGACGGCGGCGCCCCAGACAACGTCACCGTCGTCATCGTCGACATTGGCGCGGGCGACGGCAGCACGCGCACAGACAGTCCCGTCGTCGTCGGCTCGGCGGCCAATCCGCTCGCCTTCGGTGAGGAACCCGGCCGCAACCGCGCGCTGCGCATCCCGGCCCTGCGGCTGCACCCGGTACGCGAGACGCACTTCGAGCCCGATTCCCAGGACTACCTCTCCGAACTGATCGAAGAGGATGCCCGCCGCGCGCGCCGCCGCAAGGCCACCTGGCTGTTCGGCGTTATTCTGCTCGTACTCGCGATCGTCGGCACCAGTATCCTGAGCTACCAGTGGACCCAAACCCGCTATTTCGTCGGCTCCGAGGGTTCGACCGTCGCGATCTACCAGGGCGTCCAGCAGGATATCGGCCCGATCAAGCTGTCCAGTGTGTACGAGGCCACCGACATCAACCTGTCCGATTTGCGCGTCTACGACCGCCAGCAGGTCGAGCAGACCATCAGCGCCGGCTCCCTCGCGGATGCGCAGGCCATCATCGAACGGCTGAAGGGTGCGGTCGTTGAGTAAAGCATCCGCTCTGCAAGCGCGTCAGGGGACCGAGCCCGTACGTCGTCTGCACCTGCCGCAGAAACTGCGCAACCTCGAACTGTTCCTGCTGCTGATCGCCTGCTTCATCAACGCGAGCGCGGTCGTGCTCGTGCAGCTTGGCGCTCTCGGCGATCTCGACCCGACCCTGGTGCTGCTCGGAACCGGCCTCTCGGTTCTGGTCATCAGCCTGCACGTGGTGCTGCGATTTGTCGCTCGCGACGCCGATCCCTTCATTTTGCCGATCGCCACGGTGCTCAATGGCATCGGCATCGCCATGATCTACCGCATCGACATCGCCGATCAGAAGGGCGGCTGGGAGAGCGCCGCCGTGCGCCAGACGGTGTGGAGCGCCCTGGCGATCTTCAGTGCCATCGTCGTGCTCCTGGTCATTCGCAATCATCGGGTGCTGTTTCGGTACACCTACATCGCCGGCCTTGTCGGTGTGCTCCTGCTCTTTCTGCCCCTCGTACCCGGCCTCGGCAAAGAAATCAGCGGTGCTCGGGTCTGGATCAGTGTTGGCAGTTTCGGAACGTTCCAGCCGGGCGAGATCGCCAAGATCGCCCTCGCCGTATTCTTTGCCGGCTACCTCGTGCGCAACCGCGACAGTCTCTCCATGGTCGGTAAGAAGTTTCTGGGCGCGCGCTTTCCGCGCTTGCGCGACCTCGGTCCGATTCTCGTCGTGTGGGCCCTGTCGATGTCGGTCATCATCTTCCAGCGCGACCTCGGAACCGCGCTGCTCTACTTCGGTCTGTTCCTCGTCATGCTCTACCTGGCCACCGGTCGCCTCAGCTGGGTCATCATCGGCATGGGCCTGTTCCTCGGCGGTGCTCTGCTGGCCAGCCAGACCCTCGCATACGTCAACGGCCGATTCAACAACTGGCTGGATGCCCTGAACCCGGAGGTGTACGAGGCCCGCGGGGGCAGCTTTCAGCTCGTGCAGGGTCTGTTCGGACTCGCCAAGGGCGGTCTGCTCGGCACCGGCTGGGGCCAGGGACGCCCGGAAATCACCCCGGTACCGCAGAGTGACTACATCATTGCGAGCCTCGGCGAGGAGCTCGGGCTCGCCGGAATCTTCGCCATCCTCGCCCTGTACCTTCTATTCGTGGCCCGCGGATTCCGCATCGGCTTCGCCGGCCAGGATGATTTCGGCAAGCTTCTCGCCGTCGGCCTGGCCTTCGTTGTGGCGCTGCAGTGCTTCATCGTCATCGGCGGCGTCACCCGGGTCATTCCCCTCACCGGTCTGACCACCCCGTTCCTGGCCGCCGGCGGCTCATCGCTCGTAGCCAACTGGATCATCGCGGCCCTCTTGCTGCGGCTCTCCGACACCGTGCGCAATCAACCCAGGCTGGTGGTCTAAGTGAACCGCGAACTCAAGCGCGTCAGCATCGTCGTGATGCTGATGTTCGTCGCCCTTCTCGGCTCAACCTCGGTCGTGCAGGCCTTCCAGGCCGACAACCTGTCGGCCGACCCACGCAACACCCGCACGCTCTACGACAGCTACCAGGTCGAGCGCGGTGCCATCCTCGTCAAAGGCGAGCCGATCGCACAGTCGATGCCCGCCGACGATGATTTCAAGTTTCTGCGCACCTATACCAACCCCGAGCTCTACGCTCCGATCACCGGGTATATTCCAATCAATGGCGAACCGACCGGGCTTGAGTTCGCCCTCAATAGCGAGCTCACCGGCACGTCAAACTCCCAATTCTTCGACAAGATCAGCGCCCTCGTCACCGGCCAGGACCCGAAGGGTGCTGCCGTCGAGGTGACCATCGATCCGGACGCCCAGCAAGCGGCGTGGTACGCGCTCGGCGATTACACCGGATCCGTCGTCGTCACCGAGCCCGCCACCGGTCGCATCCTGGCGATGGTCTCCAAACCGGGTTTCAACCCGAACCTGCTCACGGTGCACAACAACGCCGAGGTCACTGCGAGCTACGACGCCCTGGTGGCCGACGAGAACGACCCGCTGATCAACCGGGCGATCAATTCGCTCAACCCGCCCGGGTCGATCTTCAAACTCGTCGTCACCACGGCCGCGCTCGAATCGGGCGACTACACGCCGGAGAGCACCTTTCCGAACCCGGCCGTGTACACCGCGCCCGGCACCACGAGCAAGATTGAGAACTCCAGCGGGTCAACCTGCGGTGCCGGTGAGACGGTCACCCTCGCCACAGCACTGCGCTTGTCCTGCAATATCCCGTTCGCCGAATTGGGCGTCGCGCTCGGCGACACGGCCATTCGGGAGACCGCCGAGAAGTTCGGCTTCAACAGCAGCTTCAGCATTCCCCTGCGCGTGACCGAGAGCGTGTACCCCGACGGGCTCGACGATCCGCAGACCGCGCAGTCAGCCTTCGGTCAGTACGACGTGCGGGCGAACCCGCTGCAAATGGCCCTGGTCAGCGGCGCCATCGCCAACGGGGGGGTCGTGATGCAGCCCAACCTGGTGCAGGAGATCCTCGCACCCAATCTCAGCGCCATCCAAACCTTCAAACCGGCAGAACTTGGGCGGGTGATGAGCGAAAAAACAGCCGCAACACTGACCGCGATGATGATCAACGGCGTTCAGGATGGCGCCGCGAGCAATGCAAGAATAGACGGGGTCGAAGTGGCGGGGAAAACCGGCACGGCGCAGAACGGGTCAACCGATCCGTTCACACTCTGGTTCACCGGTTTCGCACCGGCGGACGACCCACAATTTGCCATCACCGTTCTGATCGAGGACGGCGGAGGAGAAGGACAAACCGGGTTCGGCAACAAACTTGCCGCACCTGTCGCACAGAAAGTACTAGAGGCGGTGCTTAACAAATGAGACCCATAGCAGGCCTCACCTTCGGGGGACGATACGAGCTGCAGTCGCGCATTGCGATTGGCGGCATGGGGGAGGTGTGGAAGTCCACAGACCTCGTAATCGGTCGAAGCGTCGCCATCAAGATTTTGAAGGACGAGTATCTCGGCGACCCCGGTTTCCTCGAGCGCTTTCGCGCTGAGGCCCGCCACGCGGCCCTGGTCAACCACGAAGGCATCGCGAATGTCTTCGACTACGGCGAAGAAGACGGCAGCGCCTTCCTGGTCATGGAACTAGTGCCCGGCGAAGCTCTGTCGACCATTCTCGAGCGCGAGCACGTTCTGCCGACCGACAAGGTGCTCGACATTGTCGCGCAGACCTCGACCGCGCTGCACGCCGCCCACGCCGCCGGTCTCGTGCACCGCGACATCAAGCCCGGAAACCTGCTCATCACGCCGGAGGGCCGGGTCAAGATCACCGACTTCGGCATCGCCCGCATCGCCGACCAGGTTCCGCTCACCGCGACCGGCCAGGTTATGGGCACCGTGCAGTACCTCTCACCGGAACAGGCGAGCGGCCACCCCGCATCGCCGACCACCGACATCTACTCGATCGGCATCGTCGCGTACGAGTCACTGGCCGGACGTCGTCCGTTCACGGGTGAGTCGCAGGTCGCGATTGCCATGGCTCAGATCAACGAGATAGCGCCCGACCTGCCGGTGACGGTGTCCGAGCCGGTTCGCAATCTGGTCTTCGCCTGCCTGGCCAAGAACCCGGCCGACCGGCCGGCGTCTGCTGCCCACCTGGCGCGCGCGGCATCCGCTTTGCGTCGCGGTGACGTCGCTGCAGCCGCGGTTGCCGTGCCGTCCGTTCTGGGCGGCCTCTCGGCCACGAGCGCCACCATGCTCATGCCCGGTGCCGGCTCCGACCAGGCCACGACCGTTCTGCCGGCCACCGGCGCGCCCCTCACGCGGGCCTCCGCGGCCGCTGCCGAAGCGGAGAAAAAGAAGCGCAGTCCGTGGACCTGGCCGCTCATCGCCCTGGTCGCGCTGCTGGTGATCGTGCTCACCGGAACGCTCATCGCCCTGTTCACGCAGAACAACGAGACCCCGGCACCGGCCCAGACCACGTCAGCGCCACCCTCGTCGACCCCGTCGGCTACGCCATCGGCGACCCCGTCGCCAACGCCAACGCCGTCGCCCACCAATGCGAACACGTCGGTCAATCCGGAAGATTTCGTGGGTAAGCCCAGCGCCGATGCCGCCGCCCTGCTCGTTGAGATGGGATTCGTGGCTGACGTCCAACCCGGAAATGCGGCCGGGTCTGAGGAAGAAGTTGACACGGTGTACGGAGTCAACCCCCGGGGGCCGGTTCCGGCCGGGACGACCGTGACCCTGAATGTCTACGGCGCGTTCCCCACGCCGAGCACACCGACGTCAGCCCCGACGGCGACGCCTTCGCCCGTCGCTGCCGCGGGCACTGTCACGGTGAACTGGAACGCCCAGACCTGCCCGGCCGGCCAGACTTTGGCTGGCTATGAGATCGCAACGGAGGGCGGTGCCGCCATCATCACCTCGGCCAACCCCACCACCGCTGAAACGACGACGGCCACGATCACCGCCGGAACAGAGAATTTCAAGGTCAAGTTCCGCTATTTCTGTGGCCAGGTCAGCTCTGAGTTTTCCCCCACGGCAGACGTGAGCGTAACTGGCGACCCCGCTGTCGGGGAGTAATTCCCCAATGTCGTGCGGTAAAGTAGCGCTCACTGTGCCTAACCCGGGCATCCGTTTTATTGTGGGGGAGTGCGCTCGTGCCTGACTCTGGCCGTTTGATCGCGGGCCGCTATCGTGTCGGGGCGCTCCTCGGCCGTGGCGGCATGTCCGACGTACATATAGGCACCGATTCCCGGCTCGGTCGCACGGTGGCCATCAAGCTCCTCAAGTCGAGCCTGGCCTCCGACCCGGCCTTTCGCACCCGGTTTCGGCAAGAGGCCCAGGCCGCAGCTCGCATGGCCCACCCGACCATCGTGCGGGTGTTCGATGCCGGCGAGGAGACCGTCACCGACGATGCCGGACACGATTCCCAGGTTCCGTTCATCGTCATGGAACACGTCGACGGTCGGCTGCTCAAGGACATCATTCGTGAGGGCCCGATCGAGGCGACCGAGGCCGTACGCATCATCGATGGGGTCCTGACCGCGCTGGAATACTCGCATCGTGCCGGTGTGGTGCACCGCGACATCAAGCCCGGCAACATCATGATCACCAAGTCCGGACAGGTCAAGGTGATGGATTTCGGCATCGCCCGTGCCATCTCCGACTCGGCCACGACCGTCGCGCAGACCACCGCCATCCTCGGTACCGCCGCCTATTTCTCGCCGGAGCAGGCCAAGGGTGAGTCCGTCGATGCGCGCACCGATCTGTATTCCACGGGCGTGGTGCTGTTCGAGATGCTCACCGGGCGGCCGCCGTTCCGCGGTGACACACCCGTAGCCGTCGCCTACCAACACGTCAGCGAACTGCCGGCGAAACCCTCAGCGCTCAATCCCAAGGTGTCGCCGGCCCTGGACTCGGTCGTGCTGCACGCCCTGGCCAAGGACCGCTTCGCCCGCTATCAAAGCGCCGTCGAGTTTCGCAATGATGTCGAGACCGCCGGATCCGGCCAGATTCCCGTTCACCGGGCCGGCGACGAGGTTGGTGCCGGCCTGTTCGGGGCTGCGCCCACGGCGATCACCGGTTCGGCGCTGGCCCTCAAACAATTGTCCGAAGACCAGACGATGGTGCGCACCCAGCGTCGCCCCCCGGTGATCTGGGTCTGGGCCGGAATCGTCTGCGTCGTGGTCATCGTCGTCGCGGTCATGATCTGGGTGGCCAATCTGCAGCCTTCGGTGGAACTGCCCGACAGTTCGCGCCAGATTCCCGTACTCACCGGGCAAACCTATGACGACGCCCAAAATACTCTCCTCGACCTCGACCTCGCGGCCACGCGTGCCGAAGAGTCGAGCACGACAGTGCCGGCCGACCAGGTTATTCGCACGGATCCTCCGGCCGATACCATCGTCAATCCCTCCGACGTGATCAAGGTCTTCGTCTCTACCGGTCCGGTGCCCGTAGAGGTTCCCGATGTCACCAATCAGCCCATAACGGATGCCCAGGCCGCGATCGAAGCGCTCGGTTTCGTTTCCGGGTCGGTCACCACCGAAAACTCCCCGACCGTGGCGGCCGATATCGTTCTGCGCACCGATCCGCCCGCGGCGTCTTCCGAATTCGCCGGCGATACCATCAACTACATCGTGTCGAGTGGCCTGGTCACCCTCGGAGACCTCACCGGCCAGTCTCTGCTCGCCGCGATCGATCTGGTCAGCGCCGACGGACTCACGCCGAGTTCCAAGCCTGATTACACCTGTGACCAGGAGTCCGGCTCCCCAATCAAAGCCCAGTCACTGGCCCCCGGAGACGTCCCCCAGCGCTCCGAGATCGAGCTGACCTACTGCGCCCGCTCCTAGCCGCACCGCCCTGTCTGCACCGGGCCCGGTTCCCACCCACAGCCCAGCGCGAAGTTAGCTCAGGCGCAACAGCGGGTGCAGGCCCTTCGCGGTCTCCTGGGCAGACGACAGGCCGGCCAGGGCGAGCCAGTTGCCCAGCATCCGGTAGCCGCCCTCGGTCAGGACCGACTCCGGGTGAAACTGCACGCCCAAAATAGGGGCGGTTAGGTGCCGCAATCCCATGATGACCCCGCCCGGCGTGCGCGACGTGACGATCAGGTCACTCGGCACGGTCGACGCAACGACGGCGAGGGAATGGTACCGCGTTGCTGTGAACGGTTGCGGCACACCCTCATAGAAATCGCTGCCGTCATGCGTGATGAGCGAGGTTTTGCCATGCATGAGTTCTTCAGCATTGGTCACCGTGGCCCCGAAGGCCTCGGCGATGGCCTGATGGCCGAGGCAGACGCCGAACAGGGGCAGGTTGGCCGCCAGCGCGGCCTCGACGACGGCGATGGACACACCGGCGTCTGAGGGCTTCCCGGGGCCCGGCGAAACGAGCACGCCGTCGTAGTCGGCAATCCGAGCGGCTGCATCGGTCTGCTCGAAGGAATCGTTGCGCACAACGTCAGTCTCCGCGCCGAGCTCCATCAGATACCCGTTGAGGGTATAGACGAAACTGTCATAATTATCGATAACCAGAATTCGGGTCATGGGCCGTCTACCGTCGCTTCCTCGCTGCTCAGAATTCCATCGATCCACGGATACACCCAGGTGGCCAGCACGGCCAGTAGAGCCACCAGCAGAATCAGGACCAAAATGATGCGCACCCAGATCGGTCCGGGTAGAACACGCCACAGTGCTGCGTACATGAGAGCCTCCTAGCCCTGAGCGGCGATGATCGGTGCGAGCTCGGCGGGAGCGCCGGCCGAAAGTGGCTGCCACGACTCAAGCACGCCGTAGGCGATGATACGTTCTGCGGTGGAGTACAGCGGATTGCAACTGGTGAGCGTGATGATGCGGTCGACCGGGGTTCCGTCCGGATAGTTGGGAACGGATGCCAGTACCTGCACCTGCGACGGTGCCACGTACTCGGTATCGCGGTACCGGTAGGTGTAATAGCCGTCGGCCGTCTGCACGTAGATGGCGTCGCCGAGTTGCAGCTCGTTGATCAGGTGCATGCCACCGCCGAAGGCGCTGCGGTGCGCGGCAATCGCGAAGTTTCCAACTTCGCCGGGCATCTGCGTGCCAGCGTAGTGTCCGATGCCCAAACGGTTGCTATTCAAGATGTCATGGCCGGTGCCTTCGGCAATGCTGCGGTGGTAGTCGGCACCGAAACGCGGTACATACAAAACCGCGAACGCCGTGGCATTGCCGGGTGCAGCGGCAACGACGGGCTCGCCGTAGTCCACCGCTACGCGGGCTGCGTCCGGTTCCGCCGGATCAAGCGTCGCTTCGGGGAGCGTCGTCGAGGTGTCCTGGGCGATCCAGTCCTGGCTAATCTCACTCGCCGCCGAGGACTGCGAATTGGCCATGATCATGTCATTCCACCACAGCTGCCAGCCCAGAAACAGCAGCACGAGCGCGCTGGCCGTGATCAGCAGTTCACCGAGCACGCCCAATACGGTGACCTTGGCGGACGGGACTGTACTTGAGCGGTGCCGACGTTTGGTGCCAGCGCCGGGCGACTCCGACCCATCGGGCACCGGCGCGGTGCGATCGCCTGCCTGTGGACACATACTGCGAGTCTACTGACCAGAGTTGTGCGCGGCCCCCGCGTCAAAGCCACGAAAACAGGCGGAGACGCTAGGATCGCAGCATGGCACGTAAGAATTCTCGAACCAAGCCCGCCCGTACCGAAGTTGCCCGCTCGAACGAGGACGCGCCCAACGCCGTCTGGTTCAAGCCGGTCATGTTCGGCTTTATGCTGCTCGGCCTGGCCTGGATCATCGTGTTTTACGTCAGTGGCAGCCAGCTTCCCATCGCGGGTCTCGGCGCCATGAACATTCTGGTCGGCTTCGGGATCGCATTCATCGGCTTTCTGATGACCACGCGCTGGCGCTAGTTCGGCCGCACCGCCGAGTCACGAACCGCCCACGCAACGGTCATTGAGTGGATGCTGACCGGCTACCGGAATCCAGCAGTGCGGGTAATGACACCGGTGTAATTATCCCCATGTGGATAGACCTGTGGATAACTTCCCGGTGCACCGGGTGGTCAGCTGATCGGGGCGAGCAGGCTCACAATTTTGAGGACTCCGATCACCACGAGGAGAGCGGCGACGCCCGCGATCAAGACGATCTGCAGCCCCTTTTGTGCCGGCCGCCGGGTACGCATGAGAACGAACCCGATGAGTGCGCCGCCGATTATGCCGCCGAAGTGCGCCTGCCAGGCGATCCCCGGAATGAAGCTCACGACCACGTTGATGCCGAGCAGAACCAGCAGTTGCTTCGAATTTCCGCCAAGACCGCGCTGAATGACCAGGAAGGCACCCATGAGCCCGAACAGGGCCCCTGATGCCCCGACGACGTAGGTGTAGGGAGCAGCCAGCACCAGAACACCGATCGACCCGGCGAAACCGCTGATCAGATACAGCGCCAGGAAGCGACCACGGCCGAGCATCCCCTCGAGCATCGGACCAAAGATCCAGAGCACGTACATGTTGAGCAGCACGTGAAACGGCAGGCCACCTTGCGAGTGCAGAAAAACACTGGTCAGCATTCGCCACGGCTCAATGAGGGTGAGGGCTGGCGCGTAGGCGAATCGTTGGGTGATCCCAAGACCGGGGATCCATTGCAGGATGAAGACGAAGACGGTAATCGCGATGAGCGCGTAGGTCACCGTGGGCTGACCGCTCCCGGTCAGCCGGGTGAGCACGGCGGGTTTGATGCGGGGTGCGTTCTTGCGCTGCAGTTTCATGCATTCGGGGCAGATAACGCCCACGGCAGCCTGGGTCTGGCACTCGGCGCAGATGGTGCGCCCGCAGCGCTGACACAGAATGAAGCTCTGCCGCCCCGGATGGCGGTAGCAAAAATTCGCCGCCGAGGCCGGCAGATCACTCATTTTGGTCTGAAATACGGGTTAGACGGATTCGACGGAGACGCTCTGGATGATGACGTCTTCCAGCGGGCGGTCGCGACCATCGGTGGCGACGGTGGCGAGCTTCGCGACGATTGCGCGGCTGTCCTCGTCTTCAACGGCACCGAAGATGGTGTGCTTGCCCTGGAGCCAGGTGGTCGGCACGACGGTGATGAAGAACTGCGAGCCGTTGGTTCCGTGACCACCCTGGATTCCCGCGTTCGCCATTGCGAGCACGTAGGGCTGGGTGAAGTCGAGGTCGGGGCTGATTTCATCGTCGAACTGGTAGCCGGGACCGCCGGTGCCCTGGCCGAGCGGGTCGCCGGCCTGGATCATGAAGTCCTTGATAATGCGGTGAAAAACGGTGCCGTCGTAGAGCGGCGTGGTGGAGGCGACGCCCGTGGCGGGGTGCTTCCACTCGATCTCGCCGGTCGCGAGGCCGACGAAGTTCTTGACCGTCTTCGGCGCGTGATTACCGAAGAGATTGACCTTGATCGGTCCGAGTGTGGTGTTCAGGGTGGCGACAGCGGTGTGCTTAGACATACACCGATTCTTGCACAGCAACAGTCGCCCACCCTGCTCGACCCCGTGTGCTTCCGGTGCGTTCCCAGTGCATTCGCTGGCAAGACATCGATTGCGCGCCAAGGTTTCAGTGGCAAGATGGGCACTCAGTGGCAAGATAGACACACATTCGCCACACACGACATCGATGGAGGGTCCAGATGAGCCTGTCACGCAAGCGCCGCAAGGAACTCACTCGGCTGCGCAAAAGCGCAGACGAACTATGGAGCCACCAACAAGAGGTATTGGAGCGCGCTAACGTGCTTGCTCGCCAGGCCGGTCACCAGGCCAGCGTCCTCGCCCGCGAAGAAGTTGCTCCTCGCGTTCGCGAGAGCTACGACCACTACGTTCGCCCGGGCGTGAACGCCACCCAGGAAGCCGCCGACGGCGTTCGACGCCGTGTGGTGAACGATGTCCTTCCCGGCATCGGTACCGCCATCGGCACGGTCTTGTCGGTCGGCGACGTCGCGCGCGACGCCCGCGTGCGGGCCGCGCTGGGCCGCATCCGCTTACAGAAGCCCGTCGTGGTCGAACCTAAGGGCATGGGGGCGGGAACATACTTCGCCCTCGGTCTGGCGGTCGTCGCCGCTGCAGGGGTCGCCTACGCCGTCTGGCAGACGTTCCGCGCAGACGACGAGCTCTGGGTCGCCGATGACGAGGCTGAACCGGCCACGTCGCAGGAAGACTAGCGCCGCAGCACCACCCGCTTGCAGGGCCCGCATCCAGTGGATGCGGGCCCTGCCGCGTTAACGGCCGTAGCGGCCCGCAGTGACCGCCGCGACGCCGTCTCAGCGGATGTCCTGCCCTGGTACGGGAAAATCCCCGGAAGTACAAGAAAAGGCCCGTCCGAAGACGAGCCTTGAATTGTGGAGCCACGGGGAATCGAACCCCGGACCTCCTGCTTGCAAAGCAGGCGCTCTACCAATTGAGCTATGGCCCCGCTTTCTCACCCCGTTTATAGCGAGTGAGAACTGATGAATCTGGTGCTGCGTGGGGATACCGGGATTTGAACCTGGGACCTCTTCATTATCAGTGAAGCGCTCTAACCAACTGAGCTATATCCCCCTGTTGGGCAGATTGAAGACTATCGGAATCTGGCCGGAACCAGAAATCGAGTCACGCCGCGGTGCGGCGGATTTACCCAAATTCGGGCGTGAGGGCTATTTCCGCGGAGAAACAGCCCTCGATCGTGCCTACAAAGCCTTGACTGCAGCTTAGTTGTTGGTGAAGCCGACGAGCAGACCGCCGGTAATTTTGACGCTCAGGTTGTACAGAACGGCATAGATGGCACCGAGCGCGGTGATCACGACCAGGTTCAGCACGGCCACAACGACCGCGAAGCCCATAACATTGCCGATCGAGAGAATGGCGGCCAGGTCGGCCGATTCTCCCGCCACGGTGGCGTACAGCTCGTCGACACTGGTCAGCACTTCGGTCTGCACGAGCACGGTGTAGGTGAGGAAGGTAGCGACGATGGTGACGATCGCCAGGCACACCGCCACCAGGAACGACAGTTTCACGCTCGACCAGAAGTCGACGTAGACCAGTTTGAGTCGAACCTGCTTGCTTGTGGTCTTACGAGTGGACTTCTTGGCGAGCTTTTCGGCGACGCTACTCATTCGGTGTCTCTACTTTCCCTGAATCCGCGTGAGGAACAGCGCCGTCTGCAGCACTGCTGTCGACCGCACCAGCTGGTAGGTCGGCATCCGTCACATCTTCTTCGTCGGTGGTTTCATCGGTGTTTTCATCCGTGGCGACCAGATTACGTTCAATGTTTTTCGCAATGGAAATGATTCTGTCTTCATTCGCAAACTTTGCGAAAACAACACCCATTGTGTCCCGACCCTTGGCCGGAACCTCGGCGACGTCAGAGCGTACCACCTTGCCACTGGCAAGTACCACAAGGACCTCATCCTCGGGATTGACGATCAACGAGCCGACCAGATCGCCGCGATCGTCGTTGAGCTTGGCCACTTTAATGCCCAGGCCGCCACGATTCTGCAGCCGATACTGGTCTGCCGCGGTGCGCTTGGCGTAGCCACCCTCGGTGACGACGAAGACGTAGCCGTCATCATTGATAACGGATGCGTCCAGCAGGGTATCCTCACCGCGGAAGTGCATTCCGATCACGCCGGACGTGCTGCGGCCCATCGGGCGCAGCGCTTCGTCGGTGGCGGTGAAGCGAATCGACATGCCCTTGCGGGATACCAGCAGCAGGTCGGAATCATCTTCGACCAGCAGGGCAGAGACGAGTTCGTCGCCCTCACGCAGCTTGATCGCGATGATGCCGCCAGTGCGGTTGGTGTCGTATTCACTAAGCGCGGTCTTCTTGATCAGTCCATCGCGGGTGGCGAGGGTCAGATATTGGGCAACCCCGTAGTCACGAATGTCGAGAATCTGTGCGATTTCCTCGCCCGGCTGCAGCGCGAGCAGGTTGGCAACGTGCTGGCCCTTGGCATCGCGACCGGATTCCTGGGCCTCGTAGGCCTTGGCCCGGTAGACCCGACCGGTGTTGGTGAAGAACAACAGCCAGTGGTGTGTCGTGGTCACGAAGAAGTGTTCGACCACGTCGTCGGCGCGCAGCTGGGCGCCCTTGACGCCCTTGCCGCCTCGGTGCTGGTTGCGGTAGTTATCGCTCCGGGTGCGCTTGATGTAGCCACCGCGGGTGACGGTGACCACCATCTCCTCTTCGGGGATGAGATCCTCGATCGACATATCGCCGTCGAAACCGAACATGATTTCGGTGCGGCGGTCGTCACCGAACTTCGCGGTGATCTCGGCGAGTTCTTCGCTGATGATCGTGCGCTGACGCTCGGGGCTGGCCAAGATCGACTTGAATTCGGCGATCTGCACTTCGAGTTCGGCGGCCTGGTCGATAATCTTCTGGCGCTCGAGGGCTGCCAGGCGGCGCAATTGCATGGTGAGAATCGCGTCGGCCTGAAGCTTGTCCACGTCGAGCAGAGCCATCAGGCCTTCGCGAGCGTCGTCGACCGTATTCGATCGACGAATGAGAGCGATAACCTCATCGAGAGCGTCCAGCGCCTTGAGATAGCCGCGCAGAATGTGGGCATCCGCTTCGGCCTTGTTCAAGCGGAATTGGGTGCGCCGAACGATGACCTCGATCTGGTGCGCGACCCAGGCCGAGATGAAACCGTCGAGGGCGAGCGTGCGCGGCACGCCGTCGACGATGGCCAGCATATTGGCGCCGAAATTCTCCTGCAGCTGAGTGTGCTTGTAAAGGTTGTTCAGCACAACCTTCGCGACGGCGTCGCGCTTGAGCACGATGACGAGGCGCTGGCCGGTGCGACCAGACGTCTCATCCCGAATGTCCGCGATGCCGGCTACTTTGGCGTCCTTGACCAAATCGGCGATCTTGATCGCGAGGTTGTCGGGGTTCACCTGGTAGGGCAGCTCGGTAATTACGAGGCAGGTGCGACCCTGCAACTCTTCGATGCTGACCACGGCACGCATCGTGATCGAACCACGCCCGGTGCGGTAGGCGTCCTGAATGCCCTTGGTGCCCAGAATTTGAGCGCCGGTAGGAAAATCCGGTCCCTTGATGCGCGAAATCAGCGCTTCGAGCAGCTCGTCGCGGGTGGCGTCGGGGTTGTCAAGGTACCACTGGGCGCCGGCGGCGACCTCGCGCAGGTTGTGCGGCGGAATGTTGGTGGCCATACCGACGGCGATTCCGACCGAGCCGTTGACCAGCAGGTTCGGAAAGCGGGCCGGCAGCACGGTCGGCTCGAGCGTGCGGCCATCGTAGTTGTCCTGAAAATCGACGGTGTCTTCGTCGATGTCCCGCACCATTTCGAGGGCGAGCGGCGCCATCTTGGTTTCGGTGTACCGCGGGGCTGCTGCGCCGTCATTGCCGGGGGAACCGAAGTTTCCCTGGCCCAGGGCGAGCGGATACCGCAGACTCCACGGCTGAACCAGACGCACGAGCGCGTCGTAGATCGACGAGTCACCGTGCGGGTGGAACTGTCCCATCACGTCACCGACGACGCGCGCGCACTTGGAGAAAGCCTTGTCCGGGCGGTAGCCGCCGTCGAACATGGCGTAGATCACGCGACGGTGCACCGGCTTCATACCGTCGCGCACGTCAGGCAACGCACGCCCGACGATGACACTCATCGCGTAGTCGAGGTAGGAGCGCTGCATTTCCAGCTGCAGGTCGACCTGGTCGATCTTGCCGTGCTGCACGAGGTGGGCCGCCGCCGCAGCCGCGTTCGCTGCACTCAGTTCAGGCGTCACTACTTCGGGCGTATTCGAGTCGGAGTTGCCCGTGGTGTCATCAGATGTCAAGGAAACGCACGTCCTTCGCGTTTTTCTGGATGAAGTTGCGTCGGGATTCGACGTCTTCACCCATCAGGGTGGAGAAGATTTCGTCGGCGGATGCCGCGTCATCCAGGGTGACCTGCAGCAGGGTGCGGGATTCGGGGGCCATCGTGGTTTCCCACAGCTCCTTGTAGTCCATCTCGCCGAGGCCCTTGTAGCGCTGAATGCCGTTGTCCTTCGGGATTCGCTTGCCCGAGGCCGCACCATCGGCAAGGAGGGCGTCGCGCTCGGCATCGGAGTACACGTATTCGTGCGGCGAATTGGTCCACTTGAGCCGGTACAGCGGCGGCTGGGCCAGATAGACGTAGCCGAGGTCGATCAGCGGACGCATGTATCGGAACAGCAGTGTCAGCAGCAGGGTCGTGATGTGCTGGCCGTCGACATCGGCGTCGGCCATTAACACGATCTTGTGATAACGAACCTTGTCCGGGTTGAATTCTTCGCCCATCCCAGCACCGAAGGCCGTGATCATGGCCTGAACCTCTGCGTTACCGAGGGCACGGTCGAGGCGAGCCTTTTCGACGTTGAGGATCTTGCCGCGCAGAGGCAAGATCGCCTGAAACTCCGGGTTGCGCCCCTGAACGGCGGAGCCGCCGGCCGAATCGCCCTCGACGATGAAGATCTCGGACAAGGAGGGGTCCTTGCTCTGGCAATCCTTGAGCTTGCCCGGCATGCCGCCGCCCTCGAGCAGTCCCTTGCGACGGGCTGTTTCCCGAGCTTTGCGGGCCGCCATACGAGCGTTCGATGCCTGCAAGGACTTACGAATAATTTCGCGGGCCGGGTTCGGGTTGCGGTTGAACCAGTCGGTGAGCTGATCGTTGGCGACCTTTTGTACGAACGATTTCGCCTCGGTGTTGCCGAGTTTAGTCTTCGTCTGGCCTTCGAACTGCGGTTCGGCGAGCTTGATCGACACGACCGCGGTCAGTCCTTCACGCACGTCATCGCCGGTGAGGTTGTCATCCTTTTCTTTCAGGATGCCCTTTTCGCGGGCGTACTTGTTCACGAGTGTGGTCAGCGCGGCGCGGAAACCCTCTTCGTGGGTGCCGCCCTCGTGGGTGTTGATCGTATTCGCGTAGGTGTGCACGCTCTCGGTGTAGGCCGTGGTCCATTGCATGGCCACTTCCAGCGCCATCTTGCGTTCGTGGTCTTCCCACTCGAACGAGATGATCTCTTCGTTGACGAGGTCAGCCTTTTTGGCACGGTTGAGGTACTCGACGTAGTCGACGAGTCCCTGATCGTACTTGAAGGTGTTAGTGACGACCGTGCCGTCGTCAGTGCGGTGGGCTTCACGCTCGTCGGTGAGTGTGAGACGCAGGCCCTTGTTCAAAAAACCCATCTGCTGAAAACGAGCGCGCAGCGTTTCGTAGTCGAAATCGATCGTCTCGAAGGTCTCAGCGCTCGGCCAGAAGGTAATGGTGGTGCCGGTTTC
Source organism: Cryobacterium sp. Hh7 (assembly GCF_004403155.1). Taxonomy (NCBI): domain Bacteria; kingdom Bacillati; phylum Actinomycetota; class Actinomycetes; order Micrococcales; family Microbacteriaceae; genus Cryobacterium; species Cryobacterium sp. Hh7. Next base: position 37,617 of record NZ_SOHG01000049.1, read on the forward strand.
GTCGTTCGCTTCGCCCTGTTCCAGGGGAGCGTTGGGGACACCGTTGGCGAAACTCTGGCGCCAAATGAATCCCTGGCGACGAACCTCTACCTCGAGGCGGCTCGACAGGGCGTTCACCACGGAGCTGCCGACACCGTGCAGTCCACCGGAAACGGAATACCCGCCGCCGCCGAACTTTCCACCGGCGTGCAGCACCGTCAGGACGACCTCAACGGTCGAACGGCCCTCTGCCTTGTGAATGTCGACGGGGATTCCGCGACCGTTGTCTTCGACGCGAATGGCGCCGTCGGCCAGAATGCGAATATCAATCGTGTCGCAGTGACCCGCCAGGGCTTCGTCGACGGAGTTGTCAACGATCTCATAGACCAGGTGGTGCAGTCCGCGCGGTCCGGTGGATCCGATATACATACCGGGTCGCTTTCGAACGGCTTCCAGCCCCTCGAGGACCTGGATATCGTCTGCACCGTATTCGTGCTCCGGCTCCCGCTCCGCCACTATTGGGGATATATCTGGGGACGTGCGTTCGGGCGTCGGTTCAACTGTCATCTGAAAATAGGCTCCTGACCATCGCACGGGCGACCATTCAGTCTACCAAATGAGGCGAGACCAACCGGCCATAATCGCCGTTTGACGCCTTTTGTTCAAGGGGGTGACCTTATTTGCTGGATCACCCGTAGGTATCGCGTGGACCACGCCCTGGAATTGATCTGGGACCCTTTTTCCAGGATGGGGCGTTGGGCCCCTGGAAACGAATCGATTGGATACCGGCATCTGGGTAGCGGGTCGCGATGTGTTCCATGATGACGTTCCGCATCAGACGTAGCTGTGTCGCCCAGGCAGTCGACTCGCAGTGCACCGTGAGTACGCCGTCATCGATGCCCGCCGGGGTGGAATGGTTGGCGGTTTCTTCACCGGCCAGCAGCATCCAGGAAGCAAGCAGTTCCGATTGAGCCAGTGGTGAATTCCAGCCGAGTTGCATGGTGAGCGAGTTGATGGTGTCGCCGAGGCCACGCGGATCGCGTCCAATTCCAAAGGGCACACTCGAGCCGGCGGCCGGGGCGATGCGCTTGCGTCCGCGGGTATGGCGTGCGTTCGGATCACCGAAGATACTCTTGAATCGTAGGTAAACCTGGCTGGCTTCACTGGCATTGGATTCCAGTGAATCACTGCTCTTTGGTGTTTCACGTGGAACATTCTGGTCAGCCATCGATGACCGCGCCGGCGTGAATGTGGATGGTGTGCGCCACCAGCGCCTGGGGAACGTCTTCCAGTACGGCGGCCGTGATCAGAACCTGCTCAAAGGACCCGATCGCCGCGGCCAGTCGGGCTCGGCGGTCCAAATCCAGCTCTGCGAATACGTCGTCGAGAATCAGCACTGGATCCCCGCTCGCTGAATCCTGGCGTAATAGCTGAGCGGATGCCAATTTCAGCGACAGCGCGAACGACCACGATTCCCCATGACTCGCGTAGCCCTTGGCCGGCAGCTCATTGAGCATGAACACGAGGTCGTCCCGGTGCGGGCCAGCGAGGGTGATACCGCGTTCAAGTTCACGCTTGCGCAGTCCCACCATGGCGGTACGAAAGATCTCAGTGGTGGAGGATCCCACCGAACCCGGTCCGGCCGCCGAGCCGATGCCGCCGAGCGCAGCCCCGTCGACGTCTTCATCGGCGCCGAGAATGCTCAAACTTGCCACCAAGGCAGGCCCATGGTCTTCATTCACAACGGCCCGATAGGCCGCGCGCAAAGGATCTCCGAGCAGATGCACGAGTTGGGCCCGCTCGTCGATAATTTCTGAGCCGAACTCGACGAGTCGTTCGTCCCAGATATCAAGGGTGGACAGCTGATTTCCGCGGAGACCGGAAGAGCGCGCTGACTTGAGCAGGGTATTGCGCTGCTTGAGCACGCGGTCGTAATCGCTGAGAACCGCGGCCAGCCGCGGGGTCCGCAGCACCAAAAGTTGATCGAGAAACTTACGCCGACCAGAGGGATCTCCGCGCACGAGCGCCAGGTCCTCCGGGGCGAACACGACACTGGAAAAATAGCGGGGCAGGTCACGGGTCTTGATCACCGAGCGATTGACCTGCGCTCGATTCTGTCCGGTGCGGTTGAGCTGTACCTCGGCCAAGATGTCACGACCGTTGTATTCGAGTCGCGCCCGAATGATTCCGGCGTCCTGCCCGGCCCGAATCATGGCCTTATCGGTCGAGACCCGATGCGAGCCGAGCGTACTGAGAAAACCGAGGGCTTCGACCAGGTTCGTTTTTCCCTGACCATTACGTCCGACGATGAGGTTAGGCCCGGCGTTGAATGAAACCTCGGCAGTCGCGTAGTTGCGAAAGTCGGTGAGCGAAAGGTGGGTGACCCGCACCGTCGTTAGCGCAGCAGCAGGTTGGGCTGGAGCAGATACTTGTAGCTGTCCGCTCCGGCCTGCTCGCGCGACGTCTGGCTGGTTATCAGAACGGGACCGGGCTTATTCGGGTTTTCCGTCTTCGTGAATGAGATGCGCACGAATTCCGAGTGCACTGCGCTGAGTCCGTCGAGGAGGAACTGCGGCTTGAGCGACACGATCGTCTCGGTACCGGAGAGAATCGCGTCGATGGTCTCCGAGGCCTGGGCCTGTTCGGAACCGACCGCTTCCAGGGTGACTCCGTCAGCGGCGAAGGTGAAACGAAGGGCTGCTTCACGCTCAAGCACGAGCTGGACGCGGCGCGTTGCCTCGATCAGGTCGGCTGTGTTCATGACCGCGTAGTTGTCGACCGTTTCGGGGAACAACCGACGCACCGGAGGGAAGTTGCCCTTGATCAGCAGTGATGTGACGGTTTTCTTGTTGGCGGTGAAGGCGATCAGTTCTCGGTCGTCATTGTTGGTGATCGACACCGAAATGGTTCCGCTGTGGCCGAATGTCTTGCCGACTTCCTGCAGGGTTCGCGCCGGCACCAGGGCCGTAATCGTTCCCTCGGTGGTGTTGCGTCCGTGGTCCCAGTCGATTTCGCGAACGGCCACACGGTAACGGTCGGTGGCAACGAGGCTCAGGCTGTTTTCGGTTATTTCCAGCTGCACGCCCGTGATGACGGGCGTGACATCATCACGGGATGCGGCGACGGCCACCTGGGCTACTGCGGCCGCAAATTCTTCAGCGGGCACGAGACCGGACTGGGTGCTCACCTGCGGAATGCTGGGATATTCCTCAACCGGCATAGACAGCAGGGTGAAGCTCGCCGAACCACAACTGACCTTGATCCGGGAATTTTCCGTGGAAAAACGTACGGGCGCGTTGGGCAGTCGGCTGGCGATCTCGGCCAGAAGGCGTCCGGAGACGAGTATTTTGCCCGTTTCTTCTACTTCGGCGGTGATCTCGGTCTGGGCGGAGACTTCGTAGTCGAAGGACGACAGGATCAGGCCCGTTGCCGTGGCTTCGATGAGCACACCGCTGAGGATTGGCAGGGTCGTTCGCTGGGGTAGAAGTTTTACGGCGAAGGAAACTGCTTCGCTGAAGACATCCCGATTTGCCTGAAATCTCACGATGTCATTCCTTAGCGTTGCGAAAGCGGATGGGTGGGCCTCAATGCTAGCTGGCTTCACCGTCCGGTTCGGTACCGGGCCCCATCGGTGGCTTCGGCAGTCAAGGTTGTCGGCTAGATCTGGTTAAAGAATTTTTGTTAATCTTCTTAACCGTTGTGGAAACTGTGGATAACTCTGTGAAAACGGCTGAGGCACTGAGAACTACACGTTTGTAACTTGTGGGCGACCTGTGGAAGTTTGTCATTCGTTTGCGCAAGCGCAACTCTTGGTAATTACAAGTTTCTACAGGGAAGCCCCGAGTTTCTACAGGCGATGACCGGTTGTGTGAGTTAATTCCACAGGGTTATCCACAGGTGTGAAAACTTAAAAAAAAAATCGGCCCCTCCGGGTCAAACTCAGCTGAGCTTGCCGTGAGGGGCCGAAAATTTTACCGTTGCCGCTTACCCTGAATCCACCGGTCGGCCTCTGAAGAATTCTTGATTTGGGCGCGATCCTCTTTCGGGGTTTTGGGCGCGGTCAAGCTTGGGGCCTCGATGCCTGG
>NZ_SOHG01000066.1:0-82746 GCF_004403155.1 Cryobacterium sp. Hh7
TGGGTAAATTTTCTCCGCGATGCGGTCATGCTGATCTCTACTTTCAGTAACGCCCCATTTTAAGAGGGCCCACTGTCCGAGATATCCGCAGCAGCTCAATCACCACAACAGGCCACCCCACTGACGATCCACTGCTCGATCACCTCTCACCGCTCGGCTGGGAACACATCAACCTCACCGGCGACTACACCTGGAACAACCCCCGCCAACCCAAAGCCGGAAAACTCCGCCCCCTGCACAGGCCCGGGAACTCTTAGCGTGGTATTTATTCCGTTTCGTGAGCTGACCCCATCACCCACACGCACGCTGAGGGCACCCTGATCGACGGCACCAGCAAGGGCGACGGGACCGCCGAGGTCCTCAAGGCCAGCGGGTGGCGTTGGGGGCGCAGCATCAGCGCCTGGTTCGTCCCCAATTCCCGCGACCGCCTCCCCAAGCTCGGCACCATCGAGCGCACCAGCACAGCGCTGCAGGCCGCAGGTTTCACTGTCAGCACCAGCCTCGACAGCACCCACCGCCCCATGGCCGAAGTGGAGGCCGGGAAGGTGCAGCGCCAAGCCGACCGGGTCGACGCGCTCGAGCACAAGGCCGACCGCACGGCGACCGCCGAAACGGCCGCGTGGGACCGTGAACACGCAGCCCTGCGGCGGCTGCCCGAAGGCGGCGAACCGATCAAAATCGGCCACCACTCCGAAACCCGCCACCGCAACGCCATAGCCACAGCCGACCGAGCCACCCGCGCCGCCCTCGACGCGACCGCGACCGCCCAGCAGGCCCAGGCACGCGCCGACGCCGCCACCCACACGACCGATGCCCGCTACTCCCCCATCACCGTCGCCAACCGCATCGAAACGATGGGCGCCGAGCTCCGCAAGCTCGAACGACGCATCATTGCCCCGTGCTACGACGACGAACGCGGGTACATCGACGCAACCGAAGCGCAGAAACAGGCCCGAGCGGATCACCTCGCGCCGCACATCGCAGAAAAACGCGACCAGATCACCTACTGGGAAGCCGTCAGAGCCGAACAGATCGCCACCGGACAGGCCACCGGCCACAGCCGCGACACCATCCAGAAGGGCGACCGGGTGAAAATTCGCGGCCAGTGGCGCGACGTCGTCCGCGCCAACGCCAAAACAGTCAGCGTCACCACCGGCTACACCTGGACCGACACCGCCCCGTATGCGGAGATTCAGCAGCACCAGCGCCCCGAATAACACAGGCGGTCACGGCCGGCCCAGCCAGGGCCGGCCGTGAAGGGACGATGCCCCCTCACACTCCCCCACGGGTGGAGCCGGCACGGAGGCCGGCCGCACATGGAACCGGCTGCGCCGGTCCGTCTTGTTCAAGACTTTTCTTCCCTTGGTGTCCGGTCATCGTAGTTCGCTCCGTGCCTACGCACCGCAGTCTCGGACGCGGTCGCAGGCTCCCTTATTTCGCCCGAGCCTGCGGTGCTTCGCCACTCCCGCTCTCCATCGATTCTCTCGCCACCAAGGGCAGAAAAACGGTGGACGACTACACAACCACTGCCGAGAGCCGGAACCCCGCGCACGTCACCAACCAAGGAGAGAGAACCCCATGACCACCATTATCCGTAGCGTCAAGATCAACCCGACCGAAACCATCACCACCCTGAACCTGACCCCGGGCAGCATCGGGGCAGACATCAGCGCCGCCATTGGCTGCTCCATGTTCGACGTCGTCGGCCTAGCCGACAGCATCGACTTGTTCGTCGACGATGAAGGACTCATCAACGGCTCACCCCTGAACCTGCCCGCAACCGTGCTCACCCACCTCCTCGGCAGCCCCACCGTCATCTTCGGCACCGCCATCGCCGTCAGCGTCACCCCCGACGGCGAAACCATCGGCCTCACCGACCGCCAACTCGTGAGGCTCCAGAAGGCCTTCGCGCAGAAGCCCGACGACGGCACCATCGACACCCTCGTCGACAGCCTCTCCCCGTTCCCCACCATCGTCAGCATGTTCCGCAACATCTAGCCACGGCAGCCGGCTGGCCCCGAGAGGCCGGCCGGTGAGGGGGCCAGCCCCCTCACACTCCCCCACCGGGAAGCCGGCACGGAGGCCGGGCCAGCACCGCCGGGTCGGACCGTAGATTTTGTGTGCCAAGCGTCCCACTCGGCAAGCGGTCGCGGGACCCCGGAGTGAGGGTCAGTACCTCACTCTCCCCTTGTGTAAATACTGAAATACGCGTCTACGCAAACGCGTATTTACTCAAATACTGAAATACGCGTTTTTGTAAACGCGTATTTACTTGAATGCGTAAATAAGCATTTCAGTGTTTACTGAAACGCGTATTTACGCTACGATCGAAGTATGAAGGTAATCACGCTCGCGAACCTCAAGGGTGGGTCAGCCAAGACCACCAGCACCGCGCATCTCGCGCACGCCTATGCCGCACAAGGTAAGAGCGTGCTCGTCATCGACGCTGATCCCCAGGGCTCGTCCCTCCGGTGGAGCGAACAGGGGGAGTGGGACATTCCTACCATCGCCCTGCCCGTCAAAAACCTTCACACCCGTCTCGCCGGCATCGTGTCGCCAACGACTGACGTCGTGTTGATCGACACGCCGCCACTCGACGAGCACGCCGGTATCGTCTATTCAGCACTACGTGCGGCCGACACCATCATCATCACGATGGCCCCGACCATGCTGGAATTTGAACGGCTCCCGGACGTCTGGGCAGCGATCGATGAGGTTGAATCCCTCCGAGACGACCTCCCCAACGTGGCCGTGCTCCTGAATCGCACGATTACCAACGCCAACTCCACGCCCATGTTTCGAGACTTGATCACTGACAGCGGTCACATCGTCCTCGCCACGACCATTCCGCGACGAGAATCGATCGCCCAGGCATTTGCAGCCCCCGTGACGGATCTGGGCAAATACGCGGACGCCGCCCGCGAGATCGACATGTTGGAGAAAATCAAATGACCAGCAAGGCAGAACTCGCGGCCCGAGCGGCGCGCCTCTCCGAGCGCCAGCCAGCAAGCCGTCCGGCCGAAGCAGCTGCCGAGCCGCCGGGGGAGTCGCAGGCAGTCAAGCCACTACACAGGGCGGCGCCACGAGCTAAGCCCGTGCGGGTGACGACTGACCTCGCCCCGCAGAGCTACCGCGGACTCCTGGCCTACAGCGCAGGGCTCGCGGAGGATCTGGGCCGCGCGAAAGTGCCACACGTCGAAGTAATCCGCGCCCTCATCGCTGAGCTCCACACCAACCCCGGGCTGCAGGAGACCATCAGCAAAGCCGTTCGTGCACAACTCAGTAAATAAGTAAATACTGAAACGAATTGCTCTCCAGCGCGGCTCGCCGTCACGGAGGCCGGCGAACGATTGAGCCGCGGCGCGGCGCTGTAAGGGCTTTTCGTTTTTACCTGTCTGGCTGGTCATCGTAGCTTCCTTGCGTGCCTGCGTTCTGGGCTTTCGCGGCATATCCTCGCTGCGTTGCGGTATTCCACGACCCGGTACTGCGGCACTCCCGGTCGCTATCGATTTCTCTTGCCAGCCCGGCAAAAAAATTGTTGGTGGAGAGGGAGCAAAATCATGAGTGAGATGGTGACGGTGTACAGCAAGCCAGCGTGTATCCAATGCACGATGACCTACCGAGCACTCGACAAAGCAGGTGTGACCTACACAGTCGTCGACGTGACCGAGAACGCAGCAGCTCTTGAATACGTCTCTGAGGACCTCGGATATAGCTCAGCACCCATCGTCGTCGTCGACGAGCACAACCACTGGGCCGGGTTCCGACCCGACCGCATCGCCGCTCTGGCACAGGGTAGAGCCCTCGAAGGGTAGACCCGTCACAAGCCCGGCGCAGGATACTGCGCCGCACAGTCAACGCCCCTGGCCGTCCTCTCTCCCTGCCAGGGCGTTTCTCAATCGTCGGAGCACTCAGCTAATCAGATGTTTATCTGATGTAGTGTGTGGGTATGAGTACCGCGACGTTCACCGACCTTCTGCGAAAGCCCAAGGAGGTTCTGGCCCACATTGACGAGGGCCAGGTCCGGATCACGCGCCGTGATGGTGACGATCTCGTAATCCTTCGCGGTCACGATCTCGATGTCCTCGAGAAGGGTGTTGCGCTGTCGAGCCGTCTGATCCGCGCGATCGGCCGGAATACGGGCGACGTGGCGGCTGCGCTGACTGATCTTTTCGCGTGGACGGGGGAGTTCACTCCGGGGGAGTTGCGCGCGTACGCTGCCGAGATTGAGCAGCTTGTCTATGCCGCCAGTGAGCTGGGCACGTTTGAACGGCTGCTGCGTGCGCAGCAGGAGTGGAAGGAAACGGCCGTGGCTTATGCGATGGGTATGAGACCTGTCGAGCCCGTCGAGCTGGCGGCCGTCCCTGTCCGCGTTAATCGCCCGTAGATGGCGGGGAAGCGCGGTGTTTCGGTTCCGCGACCGATCAAGGGCACCGAGTACGAGATCTTCTTCGGCAACACCGCGGCCGAACGTGGGTGGACTGATCTGAAGGCGTCCGCGAAGAATGCCCTCGCCGATGCCCACGACTATCTCACCGCTCATCCTGGGCAGTACCACCCTGATCGGTGCTACCAACTCCGAGGAGATCTCTCAACGGCCCTGGTCGATGGGGTCGTCCTGCCGCAGTGGCAGTATAAAGTCACGGACGGTGCTCGGCTCTGGTATGCCGTTGACGAGCCCAGCGCGAAGGCAAAGAAACCGGGACGCGTGGTCATCACGAAAGCCGCGACCGGCCATCCCAACGAGACGGACTCGAAGAAGAACTTCCGGTAGCCGGCCCGCGAACGCCACCCCTGCCGGCGTCGCAGACGAACCGGCCCGCGCCCAGTGAGGCGCTCCCGCCGCGGAGCGGGGCGGGGGAGTGGGGTGGCGGTCTACTTCTGGTTGGGGCGTGTGGCCTGTGTTTCGGCGCGGTCGGCGCGGGTGCGCTGTTCGCGTTCACTAGTGCGGGACTGGTCCAGGTCGGCGCGCAGTTGAGTGAGTTGCTGCTCGAGGGTATTCCGCACGTCGGTGACGCGCTGCTCGGCATAGGAACGCTCTCGGGTGGCCTCGGCCGCGGCACTGTCGCGTTGGCTATTGACCGTGGCCAGGCGCCCGGTGAGCACGAGCGCTTCCGCCCGCGCGCTCTCGCGCTCCGTTCGGGCCTGATCGAGTAGCTCACGGATGCTCGCAACATCCGTCTCGGCACGCTCGGCGCGTGCCGAGGCAGCGTCAGCCTGCGCGGCCGCGTCACGCGCGGCCACCACAGCACCGTCCTTGGCCGCTGTCGCCGCTCTGACGAGTTCATGGGCCTTGGTAAGCTGCGCGACTGTGGCCGCATTCTCGACGGTCAGGGATGCCACCTGGTCTGTCAGGGCAGTGATCTCTGCGGCCTTGCGGGCATCGTTCTCGCCCGCAAGGACCAGGTCGCCGTCCAGGGCGGCGGCACGCTGCTCGAGCGCGGCCAGAGTCGTACGGAGTTCGTCGACCACGGCAGCGGATTCCTCAGCTGCCGCGTCGGCTTCGGCACGCTCGACCTCGGCCTTGCGGGTAGCGGTCTCGGCCCGGTTGGCGCGCGCGGCCGCGGACGCGACCTGCTCGGCCGCGTCAGAGGTGACGGCCTCGATCTGCGCTTCGGCCGCACCCGGGTCCGCGACCGTGCGCAGCTCGTCAACGAGGACGACGAGCTGCTGCTGCAGGTGCTCGACCATCCCAGCGACCTGGGACCGCAGCACGCTCGCCCGCTGCCGGGCGGCATCGACGGGGAGCCTGTCGTCCTCGACGGCCCGTTCAACCCGGCCGGACTCGGCGCGACGTGCCCGCCACGCCGCAGCCCGGTTGTGGGCGGAGTTGGTGCAGTAGCCGGCGGGCCGGCCCACGCCAGGCGTGGCGTCCACGGGCTCATCGCAGCCGGGGAAACCGCAGGTGCGCACGTCAGTGATCTCGGGGATGCTCATACACATATCGTATCACTCATGACGCAATACGTATATGAAATACGAATAACGATATAACGAATTACGGAATAGGAGCTTTGTCCTGGAGCGCTGTCATTTTGTCATTTTTCGAAGTCGACTGCACGACAGCCCTTGAGTTTTCGGGGTTGTGCAGCCGAGTGTGAACACTGGTTTTTTCGTACTCCTCTGCACAAATGTTGCTTTTGTTCGTACTCCTCTGCACAGGGAGGCAGCGGGGTGGACGCCGAATCGACCCCGGGGCGGTCCGGTTGCGGTCGTTTGCACGACGGGCGACCAATCCAGAGGCCAACTGAGCGCCGAGACCTCGGCAGACACTCACTGCACCGGTTGTGCAGGCGGGTACGAAAATTTGTGCAGACGACTTCGAAAAATGACACCTGGAATCGGTGGCCAGTAACGGCATGTTCCGCAGCGCGTTTGCCAGCCAACGGTGCCTGGTGCCCATGGCCGGGTACTACGAGTGGCAGCAGATGGACGACGGCAAACAGCCCTACTTCATCCACAGCGACGGCGATGTGCTGGCGGCGGCCGGCCTGTACGCGGCCCGTCAGGAGGGAGACGTGTGGAAGATCTCGTTCACGATCATCACCCGCGCGGCGCGCGACGCGTCCGGTGAGATCCACGACCGGATGCCCGTTTTCATGACCCCGGACGTGTGGGATACGCGGAAATCGCGTGATCCGGGCTTTTTTGGTTTCCGGGCCGGGACTCGCAATCCCCTCCAGAACCCTTCGCCGCACTAGCTACGAGGAGGCGAAGTGACCGTGGGCGATGCCCAATTCATCGCGAATGGCGTTGATCACGGCTGCGACGTTGTCCGATGAGGCCATATATGCGGGCAGCGGTGGGAGCTGGAGTTTGGCCAGGGTGCGATTAGCTTGGCGTCCATAAGAGAATCTGTAACGGTTGGCGCGAATACACATGGCCCAATAGATTTTCTCGGCGTCGGACATCTCTTGGCGTGCGGAAAGTATCGCAACGTCTCTGCCGCAAACAAATGGCTCTGCCTGGAGGAATGTGGCGAGGGGGCTACCTCCAAGTGCAACGGTAAGCTCTCCTGCCTTGCCCAAGTCGACGTTGTGCGGGGGAACTACGCGTGCTGAAACACCGTTATGTTTGTCGGTCCGACTAACCAAGTTGACTCCAAGGGGCGGCAGACATTGCACTAACCGATTCAGCTCCAGGCTCTGGCCGTATCTGATCGTGAACAGATCCTCGACTAGCCCTCCGGGTGACCCCGTGCCATCGGTGATGCCCGAGAGTGATGGGAGATGAGTAGTAAGGCGCTCGACACTCGTGGACGCGTTGAGCCCCTCAGGAACTTGGTCGGGGAGTTCCAAGGTCGCAAGGGTTCTGTTCGCTTCGCGTCCGAATCCTTCGTAGCGGAATCGATTGGCCTGAATGCAGGTAGCCCAGAAAAGCTTCGCTTCCAAGGTCATCGCGGTCTTAGGAACTAGGACCGCAACATTTTGGGCAGTGTAGAACTGTTCACTCTGGACGAATGTAGCCAGGCGCGATGCGCCACCGAGAGCAACAGTGAGGAGTCCGGCCGGATACGGAGTGACCGTCCCTACCTTGGCCACTCTTCCACTGACTCCTCGTCTGACACCGGCGCGGCCAACGAAACAAATGCCGTCTCTTTCGACCGTCATCTTATTGAAGTCGAACTTGTTGCCATAGGAGACGTCGAAGAGCTCATCAATCCTCATCGAGCGCCTCCGGTTCGTTCCGTAGGGCGAGGAGTAGCTGTGAGATGGCGTAATTTCTCACGGTGGTATCGAAATCAGCTTGAGTCAATTTGGAATAGTCAGTCTCCATGTAGGCCTCTGCGCACCACTCATCGTCTGACGTGACGTAGTGGGTCACTGATTCGCCCGTTAGCACCTCACGGTTGCGGAATGATTCCACCCAGTGGTCGCGTATTCCGCTCCATCGGCCGTGCAAATCAACCCGACCCATGTGCTTGGTCTTGACGAATCCGTCGTCGCGCCAGTATCCGAACCACGTCTTCTTGTTGGAGGTCGCGTGGGGTTTGTGTGCGGTGAAGACCATTACGCACGTGATAACTCCGACTGGCGAAAAGAGTTCATTGGGCATCGACATCACGGCCTCAAGCGTGTGCGACTTGAGGAGGGTCGCCTTCTCCACGCTAGGTGCGGTCGCGCAGGACATCGGGACGATGGCAATGCCGGTCCCTCCCTGGTCCAACAAGTCCAACATGTGCTGTACGAATGACAGCTCGCTGAGACCGGCTCCCTTTTGGTTATAGGGGGGATTGATTAGCCCGATGTTCGCCTTGTGTGCTTTGACGGCCTTGGACACTCCTTCATCGAAACAGGACCCCTGATAGAGGTTGGCCTTACCGTCGCCTCGAAGGATCATGTTGGATGCCGCAAGTGCGTACATACCCGGTTGTTGCTCGACGCCAACGAGTCGTTTCTTGCGGATTTGATCTCTTTCCGCTTCGGTCGTGGCTCCGCTGAGCATCCGATTCATCGCTGAAATGAGGAAGCCCCCGGTACCCGCACACGTGTCCAAAACGATGTCATTCTTGTTGACGTTGGCGAGCTCGGCGAAGAGCTCAGTCACATGTCTCGGCGTGAGGACGATCCCCAAGGCTTTGCCGTCGCCTCCGGTGTACTTGAGGAACTCCCCATAGAACTGCCCAACCACGTCAAAGCCTTCGTAGGTTCGAGTGAGGGGAAGTACATGCTCTGCCAGCATGGCAATCAATTCGTACAGCACGCCCCTTGGGTGAGTCAGAGTGGGCTTACCGAGTTCGGGATGTACTCCGATCGTGGAGTAGGGCTGGGTCATGTTGATCTTCTTTGCCTGAGGGATTTCCGCCGCCTCAAGTTCGTCCTTCACAACCCGCAGCCATTGGCGCTGCAGTTCAGCGGGTGAATAACTGCCGTAGCTCTTCGCGAACGCGTTGTTTCGGAGCGCGAGCAGCGTTCCCGACACGAGGAGGGGTTTTTCGGCCTCGGTCAGCTTCCCGTAGTCGCGCATGAAGTTGTGGAGTTCTTTCGAAAACCCCATGAGATCAGAAACGCGCGCCGCTTCTACTGCGGGATCAAACTGCGCGGCGTCGAGGTAGTCCGGGTATGACACGAGGTCATCTAACGCCGCACCAGATCGAGCGGTCAGCTCACGGAAACCCTCTGCGCGGCGCGGCCAAAGGTAAGTGGAAATCTTCAGCTCGTCCGTATCCTGGCCGCTGACGGCGACCGTAATCACGTGATAGCTGGCGCTTAAATACTTGGCATAGTGCACGGCACCATCAACTGCGAACTCGACCGGTTTGTCTAGATTGGCAGACTCATGTTTCCGAACATCGCCCTTGCACTCTACGACGAGGACGAAGTCGGGGACACTGGCGGAAGTGATTATGAACTCAGGAGACCCCGTGCCTGAGCCGCCGCCCTTCGATGCACCTTTTAGCAGACGCCGGATTTCCGCAATTTGGCTTCGCTGCTCCTCGACACGGGTGTCGCTTGCGTCGGCAAAATAGCCTAAGTCCCTTAGCCGGTCGCGAACAAGGTTTTCGGTAACTCGTTCGTTGGCAGCCATAGTGTTCGCATCCCCATCCAGTCACACGCGATTCCCCGCGTGGTCATGTCAATTATGGATGGTGGCGGCGACATCCCTGCGCACATGGTCACGGAGGCGCTTAACAGCGACACGAAGCTGGCGAAGATCATCGAGTCGATCGGGCGGGCGCTCTACCGAGACGGTAAGGAAGCCGCGTAGAAGGACTTGACTGTCTAGCTTCGGTGACATGAGAGCCGACGCGGACAGCGCTATTCTCACTCGCCTCATTGGGCGGCCGGATCGATATGCCTAAGTGGAGTACACCCCAACTTGACGTCATAGAGGCTGTCTGAAGTCGTCAAGATGGGGTCATCTGTCTAGTGACAGACAGCCCTCGTCGCTAGGTCTTAGATTCAAACTTGACGGGACCACTAGAAGCCTTCCCCCCTGACGGGGTCAGCGGATGGCAACTTTTTGAACGTCCGGCGAGGCTGGCGTTTGCTGCGTCCGGCCCAGCCCTCGAAACGGTCTGCGCCCCCAAGCGGTGGGATGAGCTGCCTGTGGCGCAGCTGTGCTCAGCCATTTCTTCGTTCACAGGTTCGGTGAGTTCGGTTTGAGGTGGGAGCGGATCGTAGCGAGAGGTGTCTTGATGTCTGACGTCGCTGGCCGAGCGCAAGATGCGCCGCCGGAGTTCCCAGGCAAGGTCCGCGAGTTCGTGTCGCAAGTCTTGATTAGCAAGGTTTTTCTGGATTATTGACGCATCCTCGGCGTGGACCTCACGGTAAGGGAGACCCGTCACGCAAGTGAGCGCGTAGAAGAGGCAAGCGCGCAGTGCATTGTCTATGGGCATTGGAATCGGAAGAGAGAACGGTGAGGGTGGATACTGAACCGTCCCTGATTTCCTGCCGCTTTCTTTCTGGTGAAAGGATTCGGTTATGCCCAAGAAACACCCAACAGAGGTTCGCGAACGAGCGGTCCGTATGACTCTTGATCGTTTGAAGGATTACCCGTCAATGTGGGCCGCGTGCCGCGACCTTGCCCCCAAGCTCAACATCGGCGCCGAGACGCTCCGAAAGTGGGTCACGCAGGCGCAGGCCGACGCCGGCGAACGCACCGGGCCCACGACCGAGGAGCTCGAGGAGATCAAACGCCTCAAGCGTGAGAACCGTGACCTGCGCGAGACGAACGACATCCTCAAAGCAGCGGCGTCTTTCTTGAGCTCAGGGAGCTCGACCCTCGCAACCGTCCATAGTCGCTTTCATCGTCCAGATGAAGGCGAACGGCCATGGAGTCGAGTTGACGTGTGGCGTCCTGCGCGAGCAGGGCGTCGCTGTCACTTCACAGCACGTATCGGGCATGGAAGACTCGCGCCGCCGCCGCGCGAGTTCAGAGCGACGCGGTCCTCGTCGACCGTCTCAAAGCATTGAAGGTGCGAGACGTCCAGGGTCGTCAGCAGCCCGAGATTCTCTATGGTCGGCGGAAGATGACGGCGTGGCTTCGCCGGGGCGGGTTCGCTGGCGTGTCCAAGCACACGGTCGACCGTTTGATGCGCCTCGAGGGCATGAACGGCCTCGTGCGAGGCCGGAAGCCCCGGGCGTCGGCCTCGACCGGCAAGGACTCACCTCGAGCCCCTGACCTGCTCAAGCGCAACTTCAGTGCACCCCGGCCGAACCACAGCTGGGTAACGGATTTCACGTACGTGCCGACGTGGGGCGGCTTCGTCTACGTGGCCTTCGCGATCGACCTGTACTCGCGAGCGATTGTGGGCTGGCATGCTTCAACGATCAAGGACACCCCGTTCGTTGAAGTCTGTTTGAATATGGCACTCTGGCGCCGCGACCATGCCGGCCACGCGGTGCGACCAGGGCTGATACATCACTCAGACGCTGGCTCACAGTATACGTCCATCAAGTTCACAGAGACCGTCGCGCTCGAGGGACTCGTCGCCTCGATCGGGACCATCGGCGACGCCTATGACAACGCGGCTGCCGAGACGGTCATGGGGCTTTACAAGAACGAGGCGGTGGCGAAGACCTCACCGTTCGTGACGGGGCCGTTGAAGACCCTCGCTGACGTCGAAAAGCTCACCTTCGATTGGCTGGATTGGTACAACAATCGGCGCCTGCACAGCGCGCTCGGGAACATGCCGCCCGAAGAATATGAACGCAACTACTACGCTGAAACAAACGGCCCGATAAATATCGAAGCCGCCAACAAAACGGCGGCATGAAACCCGGGACGGTTCAACGCGACATAGGCCGAATTGTAGAAAATCAATGCCGGAAGCCGCTAACGGTTTGCCCCCTAGAGGAAGGGCGGATTCAACCGGTCGTCGCAACACTCGATTTTTATGAGGTGTTGTACGTGTGGTCGAAGTATGAGCTGGTTGAGAAACAGGCGCGGTTTTGGGTGTTGATGACTCAAGGGTCGACGCTGACTGCAGCGTGCGATGCTGTCGGGGTGAATCGACGAACTGGACGGCGTTGGCGTCAAGCAACGGGTGGGCGGATCCCTCTTCCTGAGGCGGAGCGGTCGGGGCGGTACTTGTCCTTGGAGGAGCGGCTGCGGATCGCGGATTTGCATCTGGCTGGCACCGGCGTGCGGGCGATCGCTGCTCTGGTGGGCCGGTCTGCTGCCACGATCAGTCGAGAGTTGGCTCGAGGCGGGTCCAAGACTGGCCCGCGGGCACGGACGAAGTATGCCCCGTATGCGGCGCAGAAGCAGGCCGAGCTTCGTGGACGTCGCCCGAAGGCCAGCAAATTCGACCGTCCGGAGCTGGCGCTCTTGGTGCAGAAAAAGTTGTGCATGAAATGGAGCCCGGAACAGATCAGTGATCATTTGGCTGCGGTGTATCCAGATATGCAGGAGATGCGGGTCAGCCCGGAGGCGATCTACCAGGCGCTTTACGGCGGCGGCCGGGGTGGCTTGCGTGGTGATCTTCATCGGCATTTGCGCACCGGCCGCGCCATCAGGCGTCCCAGACGGCCTGCTGCGAAGAACTCGGGCAAGATCCCGGACATGACCATGATCAGCGAGCGACCAGCGGAGGTTGAGGACCGCGCCGTGCCTGGGCATTGGGAATCTCAATGTCTTTGTCAAGCGGTTTTGAGCATCGGGATCTCGTCCACCTCCCCGGTGACCACGGTGCGATCACGGTTCGCGATTGCCTGTTGGCCGCCATCAAGTCTCTCCCCGCGCACTTAGCTAAGACTTTGACGTGGGACCAGGGCACCGAGCTGGCCCAGCACCGGAAGATCACGCTGGCCACGAAGATGGCTATCTACTTCTGTGATCCGCATTCGCCGTGGCAACGAGGGACGAACGAGAACACCAACGGGCTGCTGCGCCAATATTTCCCCAAAGGCACCGACCTATCCGTCCATTCGCCCGAGCGGCTACTCGAAGTCGCTACCGAACTCAATAATCGACCCCGCAAAACACTCGGCGGCATCACACCCACTCAAGCCATGCAACGACTATTGTCAGAGCCAGAAATACCCATCGTTGCGACGACCGGTTGAATCGGGACTGTCTCTTAAACGGTGTTTCCGGCCTGACGCGCCGGACTTGGGTCTGGCGGGAAAGGTGCCGTGATGACGACACTTGATGCTGTGACGAAGAAGACGAAAAATGAGCCCACCCGTGAGGCGTTGGCTGCGAAGGAATGGGTGCGCCTGGCCAAGGAGCAGGGCCTGGCTCTGGACGGTCCTGACGGGCTGCTGGGCCAGTTCACGAAAACGTTCCTGGAGACGGCGCTGAACGAGGAAATGACTGAGCATCTCGGTCATGAGAAGAACCGTGCCCCGGACGAGCGTGACGAATCCAACGTGCGCAACGGGACCCGGCCCAAAACGGTGATCAGCCCCTCGACGGGGCCGGTGACCATCCAGGTGCCTCGTGACCGGGACGCCACGTTCACTCCGGTGATCGTGCCGAAACGACAACGCCGTTTGACCGGGGTCGATGAGATTGTGCTGTCGTTGTATGCCCGCGGCCTCACGACCGGGGAGATCAGCGCGCACTTCAACCAGATCTATGGCGCGCAGGTCTCCAAAGAGACGATCTCTCGCATCACGGACAAGGTGATCGAGGAGATGCAAACGTGGCAGTCCCGCCCCTTGAACGGCGTCTACGCGGCGATCTTCATCGACGCGATCGTCGTGAAGATTCGGGACGGGCAGGTCGCCAACCGGCCCATCTACGCGGCCATCGGCGTGACCCTGGACGGCGAGAAGGATGTTCTCGGGTTGTGGGCCGGCACTGGCGGTGAGGGCGCTAAGTTCTGGATGTCTGTGCTGACGGACATCAAAAATCGTGGTGTGACCGACACGTTCTTCCTGGTCTGTGACGGTTTGAAGGGGCTGCCCGACGTCGTCGGGAACGTGTGGCCGTTGACGACGGTGCAGACGTGCATCATTCACCTCATTCGGAACACGTTCAAACTGTCCTCGAAGAAGGATTGGGATGCGATGAAACGAGCGGTGAAACCGATCTATACCGCTCCGACCGTTGACGCGGCGCGGGCAGCGTTGGATGATCTGACCGAGATCTGGGGGAAGAAATACGGTGCGATCATCCGGTTGTGGGAGTCGGCATGGGAAGAGTTCACCCCGTTCTTGTCCTACGACCCCGAGATCCGCCAGGTGATCTGTTCCACGAATGCGATCGAGTCACTCAATGCCCGGTACCGGCGGGCGGTGCGTGCTCGAGGGCATTTCCCCACGGAGCAGGCCGCTCTAAAATGCTTGTATCTGGTCACGCGAAGTCTCGATCCCACCGGTGAGGGCCGAGCTCGTTGGACGATGCGGTGGAAGCCAGCTCTCAATGCCTTCGCCATCACCTTCCACGACCGCTGGCCGAACGCAGAATCCTACTAATGAAAAACGCCGGAAACACCGTTAACGAGACACACCCCGGGCACAAACTGGGGATCAGGCAGCAGTCAGTTGTTCCACGATGCGCACCGCAACAGGTTCGGGGTCAGTGGGCGTGCGGCCAAGGAGATCGCCGAGGTCGCTGGAAGTTCGTGAAAGAAAACCGTGTGCCCCGCTCGAATAGGTCGAGAGGAGCATCGCCGGCTGAAAGGGCAGTAGCCCGCTTTCTTCCAGAGCAGCGCGGTGACTGCCGAGAGAAGCTGGGCGATAGAGCAAACTAGCCCCCTCGGCGACTTGGCCGGCCGTGATCGCGTGCGACCCAACGAGGTCGTACACACGATTGATGTGGCGGTCCGGGGCGGCCGCCACGTTGGCCGCTGCCTCCGCCAAGTCAGCGCGGGTCACCACAGCCACGCCAGCGGAGCCGAACGGCGCGGTGATGACACCCTGGCTCGGTGCGAGCAACGATCCGAAGAGCTCGGCATAGAGGCCATTGCGCAGAATCGTCCACCGCAGAGTACTGCCCTGTATTCGCCGCTCAGTCCAGCGATGTGCGAGGGCGAAGCCCAAATGATCCCCATCTGTGGCGACGCTAGTGTAAATCAGGTGCTGCACGCCGTCGCGTTCCGCGGCCGCGACAACGTTCTCATGCCTGTCAATCACCACGTCATCTTCCTCATAGCCCGCGGAGACCATCACGACCGTGGCGAAACCGGTGAAGTCCAAAGAACTAGGGTCGTCGAAGTCAACGTGGCGTTGTTCGCTGCCGTCGGCCGGTCGTCGCGTCCCCGCGATGACAGGCTGGCTCGCGCCGGCCAGTCGCTCGACGATGGCACGGCCTAACTGGCCGGATGCTCCGGTAACCAAAATCATGCGCAAGTCCCCTCGGTGGTTCTGAACAGTAACTAGACTCATCCTCGGTAACTCACCGGCACTCCACAAGGAGGCACTTTCGTGTCAGACAGCCACATTCAAGTAACCGCCTCGATCGAACCCTGCGGCCTGGACGAGCACCCGGACTGCGGAATCCGCGACGTGCTCACCCGAGTGGGCGACAAATGGTCCGTCCTCGTCATCGTTGAACTCGCCTCCGGCATACGCCGCTTCCGAGAATTACAACGCGGCATCGACGGAATCTCCCAACGCATGCTGACCCTCACCGTGCGCCGGCTGGAACGCGACGGCCTCGTCACCCGAACCGTGTACCCCACAGTCCCCGCCCAAGTCACGTACGAACTGACGGCCCTCGGCAGCAGCCTGACCCACCTCGTCAAACAACTCGCCGACTGGTCACTCGAGCACCGCGAAATCATTGGACACTCGCGAGCCAACTACGACACCCACCACCCCGCCCACGAGATTCACTAGATAATGGCCGCCCGTAAAGAGAACCTCCTGCGGGACCCGTTGCAAGCTCCGAAGTTCAATTGGTCAGAGTGATCGCGATGCCTGGACGAATACATCGTTTTGTGGCCCGTCGGCAATGGTGCTGACGTGCGATCTGTGAGGGACTATGCCACAGTCGTTCCGGGGGAAGGAACCGAAACGCGTCGGGTCTCCGGGTCGCCGTCAACATAGACGGATTGAGTTCAAAGAATTGAGCATCGCCTTGTCATATTCACGAAATTCTGTCGGCAAGGCTGTCGGTGCGCCAAAAAAGACTGTCGGAGAACGGAACTCCGAGCTGGCACACCTCGCCCTTGACGATGGAACAGAGTTTCAGCTCCGCGTGGCATCTTCCGGACACGACGATGGCCCCGTAGCGATACTCCTGCCTGCTCTTGGTGCGGCCGCACGCTTCTATGAACGCTTCGCTCGCCGGCTCAGCGCACAGGGGGTGACGAGCATCACAGTGGACCTCCGCGGTCAAGGCGAAAGCGGTTTAACGCCCCGTCGTCACACCACATCCGGTTACAAAGAAGTCGTGGAATCAGACTTACCCCGCATCGTTGCGGCCGTGGGACAGGAATTTCCTGGACGAGACTTTTGGCTCATTGGGCACAGTCTCGGCGGCCAGCTCGCTCTCGTATTTTCTGGTCTCCACCCGTCGAGAATTGCTGGCGTCGTTCTCATCGCGACCGGATCCGCGTGGTACGGCGGATTCAGCGGCTTTCGGCGCGTACGAAATCTGGTGTTGTCCCAGGGAATCGCACTGATATCCAGATCTATCGGTTTTTGGCCAGGAGACTTCCTCGGCTTCGGCGGCCGCCAATCGAGAGTGCTGATGCAGGACTGGGCTGCTCAAGTCAGGACAGGTCGCTATCGGGCGACAGGCTCAAGTATTGACTACGAAGCAGCGATGAGTGATGTCCGCATCAACGTACACATCATCGAGATCGAGGGCGACATGCTGGCACCGCCCGGATGCGTCGATCACCTGTCCCGAAAAATTCCGAACGCGAACGTTACCCGATGGCGTTACAGCCACGAGATGTCAGGAACGACCACCCTGAATCATTTTTCCTGGGCACGACAGAGTCCTGGCCTGGCGGAAAGCGTGGCCACCTGGATCCGCGAGCATTAAAAAACGCGACCACGCCCAACGAATCCTTGTCTGGCGGGGGTCGCCCACGCACGGCCGGACCGCTGAATCGACAGTCTTGATCTCGTGTCGGAACGAAGCCTTGAGAACCCCCTGCGCTGCCCAACATCCATCCCGTAGGGATGGGAAGCTGAGTGGATGGAAGCCCTGGAATTGATTCGAAGTCTCACCGCACGTCCGGCTGTACGGTCTTTCACAGATCGCGCCGTGCCCTCAGAAATGCTTGCGCAGATTGCTGACATTGCGCGGTGGACTGGTTCGGCTCGCAACCGGCAGCCTTGGCGCTTCATCGCAGTCCAGGACCGGGCCCACCTTGAAAAGCTCGGCACGCTTGGGGCATACGCACAGCACATCGCGTCGGCACCATGCGCCCTGGTCCTCCTATCGGCCGATAACGGCTTTCAGGACACCGAGTTCGATCTCGGAAAGGTCAGCCAATCGGCTATTCTCGCCGCGACGGCTTTAGGCCTCGGCAGCTGCCTGGCCACAATCTATCCCGACGACAATGTGGCGCAGGCCGCACGATTGCTTCAGGTGGAGCCTGGATGGCTCCCGCACCACGCCATTTCCATCGGATACCCGGGAACGCCAATGACGGGCTCGCGAGCGATCGTTTCCGGACGGCTACCCGTCGAAAAGCTACTCTCGATCCACCGCCCGTAAGCCGGATGATCACCGGACACGATTTCGTGCCCTCGCGAAAGCACTCCCAAGTGCACTTTTCGACCGATTCGACCGCCCCTAAGCGGAACCCTTTGCGGGACGCGTACGGCTCTACGTTTCGGACTCCCTTTTGGTGCAAACCCAGAAACGATGCCGCAGTGGAGAGGTGCTTTGGGCTCTGCTGCCGGGTCAGCCTCAGTACAGGGCCGCCATGGCAGTGGCAACGTCCCGCATAACAGCCCGCGCCTCCGGCGGACTCGTGACACGGAGGTGGTCACCGAATTGCAACAGCTGACGCACGGACTCCACCTGGTCGTAGATCACGGTGATCTCGACTTGTTCGGCATCAGCGGGCTTACTGCTGGCGAGTCGAACGCCTAGAATCCGTCGAGCGAGGTCAAGCCTGTCCTTCGACAGCGTTGCGATAATTGTGATGTCTCCCCGGTTTTCTACCGCCGTACTCAAATCACGGCTGACACTGGCGAGCGTTGCGTTCGGTCGAAGGCGTCGAACCTCTGGCAGGACATGCCAGCCCTCTAATCTTTGGAGCGAGTACAGCTTAGGCACGCGGTCGATATCGGCGACCAGGTACCAACGGCCGGACTTCGCTAGAAGACCGTACGGGTCAACGGCGTGCCATGAAGCACCTCGTTCGGCACGTCTCCGATAATGAATCCGCAAACGCCTGCCCGACTGCAGGTTTCGGGCGAGTTCGGCGACGCCGGCGGCACTGGGCATCGGGCTAAACCATGGAGTGTTGTCGACCACAATCAATTCGGACAATGGCAGTTCCAACTGGCGGCCCTGAGGGCGGCGGGAAGCGAGCTTCATTTGGGCGCTGCGCGTGAGTGAATCGATGCCAAGTTGGCGCGCTTGCCCGGTGTCCAAACCCAGTAGCTTCAGCGCATCGACCTCGGTGGGACTGAGTTTGGACACATCCAGCTGTGCCCCTGGAAGCAGGACGACGCCTCCATATCGGCCTCGCTCGGCGAACACCGGTACATCTGCGTCCGCCAGAGCCACGACGTCGCGCAGTACCGTCCGGACCGACACTCCCAACTCTTCTGCCAGTTCAAGCGCCGTCATCTGGTGGCGCGTCTGGAGCAGCAACATCATCGAAAGTAGGCGGTGGGACTTCATCTCACCAGTATCGACGGATACCAAACAAAAGCTGTCATGTATTGATGAAAGGCTTGGCGTTGCCGACAACGTCAACTAAGGAGATCCCCATGGCAACACCAAACCTGTTCCTCATCTATGTCACCGACGTCGAGCGCTCCACCCGGTTCTACAGCGATCTCTTCGAGATGGAACCTGTCACCATTACCCCGCGTTATGTCCCATTCGAGGTAGCTCCGGGCGTACTCTTCGCTCTATGGTCTGGCCGCGGCGACACTGTCACGACGGCGACGCCGCGAACCAGCGAGTTGGGACTCATGCTGCCCGGGTCAGCATCCGGAGTCGATGACTGCTTCACCGCGTGGACGTCCAAGGGGGCCACTGTTATCGAAGAGCCGCACGAAGACGTCTTCGGGCGCACATTCGTGGTCGCCGACCCTGATGGCAACCTCATTCGTGTCTCTCCGATCGACTAAAACGGAGTACAAGGGCAGACTCGATTGCGCAATTCTGCCCTTGTAAGGTTCGAAGACCGGGCCGGTTTCACGCGTAAAGTATCACGACCCCAACGATTGGCATGCTGGGTGACAGACGCCGCCTGTTCCGGAGGTATGTCCCGAATCGGGAACCCTCTGCGGGACATTTGACCCAGCGAGATTGCCTCGGCGGCAATCTTCTGCATTGAGAAGTGCAGGAGAGCGACGCTGACGCCGACAACCGTGCCCCTGGCTCAGTGTGGACTGACGTTGTGGCGCACGAGGATTCCTCCGGTGACCGCGGCCGCGGCGAGGACCGCCGCGAAGAGGGTGGTGCCTGCGCTGAGCCCGATGCCGTTGATGAGGTAGCCGGTGGCGACTGCGAGTAGACCGGCGGGGATGTATCCGCCGATGTTGAGAACGGCGTTCGCTTCGGCACGGCGGTTGCCCTGAACATGGGTCCCGATGAGGGTGAGACCTCCGAGTTGTCCGAGTCCTTGGCCGATGCCGGCCAGCAGGGCGGAGAGTATGAGGATCGAAGGGAGCGCGGCGTTGACGGCGATGATGAGGCTGGCCATCGCTGCGAGTGTCGCGGCGGAGCCGAGCAGGAGGATGCTGCGCACAGGTACCCGACTGACCGTGAGTTGAACACCTGTGGCGGCGAGGAACATGGCACACGCCATTCCTCCGGCGACCAACGGACTGGAGACGTTGAGCAGGTTCGACAATAGAGAGGGGCCGAGGGAGAGCACGAAAGAAGTGGCTGTGATCCCTGGCGCGAAGACCGCGATGCCGTAGGCGAGGTGGCGTTGGTTTCGCTTTGGCACACTCGGCAAGTGCAACCTGAACGCTGCATCTGCTGTGCCGGCGCTTTGGCTCGCTGGAGGACGAGGCAGCGGCAGAAAAATGGCTATGACAAGCGCGGTGGCGAGTAATACGAACTCGACCGCAAAGATCACTGGGGCCGGAGCCGTCATCCCTTGAGCGACGAGTCCCGACAGGAGCGGCCCGAGTCCGGCGCCGAAGACCATGGCGACCGAGGCGGTAAGAGCGGCCTGCCGACGGCGGGCGGGACCGCCGAGGTCAACGACCGCCGCCATGCCGGCCGAGACGATTACGCCTACCGCGACGCCGGTGAGGAACCGTGCAATCACCAGCACGAGGACAGAAGAAGCAGCTCCGAAGAGTGAACATGCCACTAGCGCGAGCACAAGCCCTGGTATGAGCACCGTCTTGCGCCCGAACCGGTCGGCCAATTGTCCGGCAACGGTCAAGGTGAGCAGAAGTCCGACCATATAGGCGGCGAAGATCACCGTCAGCATTCCCGCGGAGAAGCCAAGCTCCCTCTGCCAAGAAACGTAGAGCGGTGTCGGCGAGTTAGACAAGACAAACACCGCGGTCACGATCACGGCCGCCAACAGCATCGGCCGAGCGCCGAGCTTGCGGAGTAGTGCCGGGTCGGGCTGCCGAGTCGTGGTCTGTGCCATCGTCCTACCTCTATTCTTCAGTACGAGTTTTCTCGAACTTATCATCAGTTCGAGAAAACTCGTACTTGGTCTATGCTTTACGTATGCTCGACACATCGAAAACCGTCAGAGGAGGGAACGTTGTCTCGGAGCCTCCCGGGAACCTGCCGGAACCGCTGCCAGAGCCGTCGATCGACGAGCTTCAGCTGGAGGCGCTCATGGGGGCTCTGGCCGATCCGCTACGGCTGACGATCGTGCGCAAACTGATGCTTGAATCCGAGGACTACGACCATTCCTGCGGCTGGTTCGGATTCGACCGCCCCAAATCCTCCCTTACCCATCACTTCAAGGCACTTCGCGAAGCGGGATTAATTCGGCAGCGCCAATACGGGCTCGAACGCCGCAGCCGCGTACGCACCGAAGACATCAACCAGCGCTTCCCCGGACTCCTCGACCTCGTCGCCCACTGGCAGCAAGACTGACGACAATTGCATTGCGAGTCAGACACCCGGCAGCTACATGAACAGTTCCTGAAGCGGCCTCCTCACTGAAACACACTCGCCGCCCCAAATAGGGGGCCTTGAGTGGGGCGTTCAAGGTCCGATCACGCTCGTGTGCCTTCACAGTCGAGGCTCGTTATTTGTCCCACGCAATCGTGAGTGGGAACCCACGCGCGGCTTGCTCTTGGTTGAGGAGCGCCTGAATGAGCTCTCGTTTACCCGCCGTATAGCCCGCGCCGTCACTGACCGACGCGGCGAGCTGAATTTTGAGGTCCTCATAGAGATGTCGCGCCGACGCGTCATGCAAAAGCTTGTCGCGAAAGACCCTCTGGTTGCAGTGCTCCCAGTCGTCCGAGTGGAATACGTGCAGGATGTGTGTCCGGCCAAGCGCTGTGCCGCGGACGTAGACGGCGTGGTTCTTCGGTCCCGATCGGTGCATGGAGTACCCGAGGAAGGCGATCACTGACCCAAGCGCAAACGGGTCAATGCTCGGAGCTGCCCGGGCGGCGAGGTCGATGATCGGCTTAGCCGCGAGACCTGGGATCGCGGTGCTCCCTATGTGCTCAATCTCGGTGGCCCGGGAGCCAAGCGCCATCCTAAGTTCTACGGCCTGCTCCTCGAATAGACGGGGCCAGTCCCGGTTGTAGGGCTCAACTGTGACCACACCCCAACCCTACTCGGCTGCGGAAGAGTGCCCGCAAGCCGGACGGCGACTGGGACACTCGAACGCGCACGGAGCGCCGAAGACGTTCCGCATGGTTTCGGGGGCTCCCAATTCCCGTATGCCCTGCCCGAGAAAATGCCCGGTGAAGGGGGGATAAACGGTACACTCCAGCATGACCGGAATGCTTATCGGCTACGCACGCGTATCCACCAACGACCAAGACCTCACCGGCCAAGAGAACGCCCTCGCCGCCCTCGGGGTCTCGCTCCAAAAGACGTTCACCGATCAAGGCCTCACCGGAACTAACCGGGCCCGGCCAGGTCTTCGCGAAGCGTTGGCTGCATGCCGAGCCGGCGACACCCTCGTCGTGACCAAGCTCGACCGACTGGCACGCTCGCTTCGCGACGCGAAAGACATCGTCGACGACCTTACCCTTCGTGAAGTGAAGCTCAGTATCGGCGGTTCCGTTCACGACCCAACCGACCCAGTTGGAAGGCTCCTCTTCAATGTGCTCGCGATGGTCGCTGAATTCGAGGCCGATCTGATCCGCGCCAGAACTCGCGAGGGGATGCAAGTCGCTAAAGCGGCCGGTCGGCTGCGGGGCAAGCAACCCAAACTGTCTCAGGCGCAGGAGAAGCACCTAGTCGAGGTTTACCAACGCGGCGAACACACGACCGCGCAGATCGCGGAACTTTTCAGCGTCGCCAGGTCCACGGTCTACCGGGCAATCCAACGAGCCGGCGACACCGCCTAAGTCTGCATTCTGCACACGAGTACGGAACATGACAGGCAGCTACGTCTTCTCGGCAGATTTCGCAGGGTCGCTTGCGTACGATCAGACGACCATGCTAATCAGGAACGCCGCCAGTTCGATAATGCCCTCACGGAAGGCCCACAGCGATGTGAAAAGTAGGCAACGAACAAGACCGAGGCGGGGAGTCGGGAGCACGAAGATACAAGTGGCGCTATGGACCCCTCCGTCTCGTGATGCCTTGGCTGTGCATCGGCGTGGGAATCGTCATGATGGTCAAGGACGACTCGCCTCTTCTTTTCAACGTGGGCCTGGGTCTCAGCGTGCTTGAGATCATCGGGTTCTACATCGCCCGCTGGACGGCGAAGCGGAGTATCTAAAATGAGACCCGCCGCTGCGATAACGCCGACCTCATCAGCCAATGTCGGAAACAGATCCCCATCAGCCTGGACGATCTCGGCAAAGGCCTCGATCAAGCGGCGCTCGTGTCGGAAGGACCAATCCTGCCCCGAAGCGTATGGGCTCTGTCCCGCTCAGCGTCTTCGCTACGCTGGCGTGATGGCTGGTCTGGTATGGAAACTCCGGTGGGAGTCGGATCTTTCACGCGCTGAACACAACGCTCTTGCAGCACTTCTCTCGCGTATCTATCCGGATCACCACTCGACGTTCGAGGACGGTCGCAGTTGGGCAGGCGCACGCCCGGAAGGACGGGTCATCGGATATTCGGACGGCCGGCCCATCGCTCATCTCGGGTTTCTGAGACGGATGCTCCGCTTCAACGAGGATTCAAGCCTGTTGGTCGGAGACGTGGGACTGGTCGGTGTCGATCCCTCGCTTCATGGGTCCGGTATTGGCCTTCGGCTTCTGGAACAGGCGTCCACATGCTTTCACGATCTGGCCCTGCCGTTCGGCTTCTTGACCTGTCGCCCAAGCATCGTGCCTTTCTACGAACGGGGTGGGTGGAAAAAGCTTCCCGGCCAAATGACTCGCATGATCGACAATAATCTGCAGCCCGAAACCTACACCGGACCAGCGTTGGCGCTTCCTGTGCTGGCGCCCATGTCCGAGTGGCCATCGGACCACACAGTAATCCGCGATGGACTCGAGGTTTGAGCAGCCCGTAAGACGTTCCCTACCTCCTCGGGTCAAAATTGGCCAGTTCGGGTGGTGCGTTTCCTGTCATGATCTGCTGCGCGAGCAGGCGCCCGCTGACCGGTCCCAGCACGATGCCCCACATTCCATGCCCACCCGAAGCATAGATGCGGCTGGAACGGGTCCGGCCGATCACGGGAAGCCCGTCGGGTGTCACCGGTCGCGCGCCCACCCACACGTCCCTCGTGCTTGACCAGTCGACCCCGGTCATTAGGGGTTGCACGGCGTTGCGCACCGAGGTCGCGCGACGTGGGTCAAGGGGGGCGTCCGGGCGTCGAAACTCCATTGTGCCGGCAATGCGCAGTGCGCCCTGGTACGGCGTACCGACCACTCGCTGGGTCGGAAAGTACAGTGTTCCCGTCGGTTTCTGGGCCGTGTCGACAGTGAAGGAGTACCCGCGTCCCGACTGCACTCCCACTGTCACGCCGAGGCGACGCGACAAGTGGGGCAGCCAGGCTCCGGTGGCGATCGCAACGGCATCTGCATGTATGGTGTCCCCGGCGCCCGTGAGCACCGACGATGAATCAGAATCGCCCTGAACGTCGGTCACGGCACAATTTTCGATGATGATTCCTCCCCGGGCTCTGACCGACTGGGCGAGGGCCTCCACGAATGCGCCTGGATCGATGTAGCTCTGGTCGTCTACGTGCACGGAGTGCGTAATTGCGGGCGAGAAGAGCGCAGTCTCACCCGGATCGCTGTTTGCCTGCGAAGTAAGTTTCTGGCCGAGATGCTGAAGATGTTCCAGCTCGGCCGTGTACGCCTCGGCCGCCGTCGCTGACGTGAAGCCCAGCGTTATCGGGGCTGCCGTGAGCGTTCCTTGCACCCCCGCAGTAATTAGATCCACGAACCCCTGTTCCGCGAGGTGCGTGATGGGCTGGAGGGCGGTAAGAGTCTTCAGCCACCGCGTCGCAGTCATGTTACGACCGAATTTGAGCAGGAAGCGAAAAAGGTCCGGGTCGAAACGGGCGGGGATAGAAAGGGACGCGTCGCGGTCAATCACTGCCTGCAGCGCATGGCGCCACGCGCCCGGCTCGGCGAGGGGCGTCACGAGTCCCGGGGAAACCCATCCAGCGTTTCCCCAGCTCGCCCCCGCGCCTATGGTTGCTTTGTCCAGCACAGTCACAGGGACTCCGTGCTCCTGCAGATGCCAGGCGAGTGACAGGCCTACAATGCCAGCGCCGACGACGACAACTGATTTGGGTGCGGAGATGGTCATTCGCGAGTCCTAACTCGAGGTGCGGGTATCGTCATTCGCGAGAACTACCTACCGGCCGGCCCAAATTTTCGGCGCCTCGCGGCGTCATGGCGTGCTGGCGTACTTCCCACAGCAGCGGCTAGGCGGGATCACGGTGCGCGTAGAGGGCGCTTGCGATAATCAGGTCTTGCCAGCCCATGCCGACGCTCTTGAACAGGGCCGGACCGGAGCGCGGCCCGGCACCGTTCCGGGCAAGATCGGTCAAGGAAACCAGATGCGCTGGATCGATGCTGCCATGCTCAATGCCGATCACTACGTCGCCGGCCTCGCGGAGCGCCGTGTCGACGTCTTCCACGTAGACCCGGCTGCGCGCAGCGAGTACGTCGTCGGTCTCTCGGGACGCCGGATCGTGTGACCCCATTGCCACGACGACCGCGTCATCGCGCACCAAGGCACCGTCGAACAAAGGTTCGCTGGCACTCGTGCAGCAGATCACGATCTGCGCGTCTGCGACATCATCTGCCGTTCCGGCCGCTGCGGTAAATCCTTCGGCCTGCAGCGTCGCCACCAGCTCAGCGGTGCGCTCGGCGGAGCGCCCAACAATTGTGACTCGCGTGAGGGGCCGCACGGCCGCGACGGCGCGCACGTGAAACAGCGACTGCGGACCGGTGCCAAAGATCAGCAGGGTGGAGGCGTCCGCTGCCGCCAGCAGGTCAACCCCGAGGGCCGACACCGCGGGTGTGCGCAGCAGAGTGAGGGAGATACCATCGATCAGTGCGACCGGTCTCAGCGTGTGCGACTCGAAAAGAAGGTAGTTGCCCTGAATGCGAGCCAGGTTTTGGGCCGGGTTGTCGGGGGCCACGGTGAGAATTTTCACTCCCGCATAGTCGCCGAATTCCCCCGGCATCAGCAGAAAACTTCCGCGAGTAAGTGGAATGTTGCCACGGGCCGGCGACGCGTGCGGGTCGAGACCCGCACGCAACGCCGTGGCCAGGGCGTGAACGGCGTCTGCCATCGACAGGCCCTCGTGCACCTGCTCTGAGGTGATCAGCGCGACTGGGGCGAGCGTTGACGTTGACATAATTTTCCGTTCTTTGTTGACTGAATCTGGTGTGACTGAATCTGGTTCGGCTGCAACTGTCGCGTTGTTGCCGAAGTGACTAGCGGTTACTCGATCAGGCGCGGCTCGCCGACCTCGGCAGCGGATGCTGGCAGACCGTGGCTCTCTAGAATCTCGACCATGCCGCCTGAAGCGTGCAGTTCCGCGATAACGGCGTCGAGGGCGACGCCCATGTCCGTGTTGTCCTTGGTGTAAGGGAAGCCCGTCTGGGCCGCTTCGACCGTCGCCAGCACACGCTCATCGGGCTCAACAGTCGTGATCTCGTAGTCGGAGTCACTGAAGTTGAAAAGTGAGGTCCCGTAAGCGTCGACGCCTACGTCGATGCGCCCGGCATCGATGTCCTGCTTCAGTTCCACGCTCGAGGGGTAGACCTGCAGGTCGGAGCCGAGCAGGGTACGCAGGTCGTCGACCCAGAGATACCCATCGACGGTGCCGACCTTATTGCCGATAAGCCCCTCGACGGTTGTTATGCCGGATTCCGAGATCACGCTGAATTCGTCCAGGTAGTTGGGGGCGGAGAAGTTCACGATTTCGGCGCGGGCCGCGGTGCGGTACCAGTCACCCACGGTGAGGTCGATCCGCTTGCTCTCGACGGAGGGAACAGCAGCGCTGTAGGCGAGTGGTTCGTAGTTCACGGTGAGGCAGTTGGCCTCGGCAAAAGTGTTTACGATGTCGACGTCGATACCGGTAGCTTCGCCGTTTTCGGTGTAGCTGAACGGCGGGATCTCGGTCAGCCCCACGGTGAGGGTGCCGGACTCGATGGTGGAGAAGACATGGTCTGGGGTGCAGTCAGCTGCGACATCCGCTGTTTCGCTGCTGCTGCACGCCGCCAGGCTGGCGATGATGCCGACCACGAGTGCGGCGGCGGCACCGGTTCGTTTGAAATTGTTCATGCGAATCTCCATAGATGTTGTTCATTCTGTGTGTGAGTGAGGGTGATGCGTGCAGTGCAGGGGGTGAAGTTGGGTTTACCGCGCATAGCTGAGATGCCGGGACATTTTTTTCTCGGTGCTCGCCACCAGCCAGGAAGCCGGAATGGTTATGACGGCGTAGAGCAGGCCGGCCAGAATCAGCACGCTGAGGTAGTTGAACGTACTCGAGCCGATGGAGTACGACTGACTAAGCAGCTCGGGTACGGCGATAGTGAATGTGAGTGACGTGGCTTGGAAGATCAGGATGCTGAAGCCCATCAAAGCCGGCAAGGCGATCCGCAGGCCCTGTGGAATCACCACGAAGCGCAGGGTGTCGCGGCTGGAGACGCCGAGGGTCTTACAAGCTTCGACCTCTCCTTCCGGTACAGCCTGTAGGCCAGCGCGCAAAATCTCACTGGTGAAGGCCGCCGTGGTCAGCGCGAGCGCCGTACAGGCCGCCACGAATGCCGACAACGTAATACCGACGCTCGGCAGCCCAAAGTAGAACAACTGCAGCACAACTAGGGCCGGGGCCCCTCGCCCGATTTCGACGAAAACGACAGAGACCGTGCGCATGACGCTGTTCCGATTCGAGGCCATCACTGCGAGCAGCAGCCCGATCGGCAGACCTACCATCAGGCTGACCGCGGTGATGCGTACGCTTACCCACAATCCGTTGGCGAGGTCGGGAAACCACTCGATCCAGTCCGCGATGAAACTCATCGAGACACCTTCTTTCTCAGGCTGGCGTCTAGTCGTCGGGCTAGGAGGGCCAACGGAATGCTCAGGGCGAGGTAGATAGCGGCGGCAAGCAGGTACACCGTGAGGCCGCCGGCGTTGGACCTGGCATCCTGAGTCGTGTAGAAGACAATTTCCGTGACGCCGATCGTGGAAGCAATCGACGAATCCTTCAGAAGGCTGATGGCATAACTCGTCATCGACGGTACGGAAACCCGAAACGCCTGTGGGCCGACGATATGACTGAACGTTATCCAGCGGTTCAGGCCGAGGGCGTTGCCCGCTTCCCACTGGCCCATGTCGACCGCGGAGATGCCCCCGCGGTAGATTTCAGCGAAGTACGCCGCCGAGATCAGGCCGAGGCCCAAAATTGCTGCGATGGTGGAATCGAAACGAAAAGCTCCGATGCTGACACCGAAGTAGATAATGAACAGCCAGACAATCGCGGGGATACCGCGGATCAGGTCGACGAGTCCCCGGCAGAACAGGCGGACCAAAAACTGTTTGGACCGCAGACCCACGACGAGAGGTAGGCCCAGCACTGCCCCGATCGCCACTGCGGCGACCGTGATCAGCAGTGTCATGGGCACGCCGAGGAGCACTGCTTGCAGGTGCTGCATCCCTACCGACCCAGGACTGCGCGCAGAAACAACTTCGTGCGCTCGTGTTTGGGTGCGGAGAGAATCTGGCCGGGATTGCCCTGCTCGATAATCTTGCCGTCGGCCATCACAATGAGATTGTCGGACACATCCCGGGCAAAATTGGTCTCGTGAGTGACCACGATCATGGTCATCCCCTCATCGGCGAGTTCGCGCATCACCGCGAGCACCTCCAAGCCGACTTCCGGGTCGAGAGCGGATGTCGGTTCGTCGAACAGCATCACCTCGGGATCCATCGCCAGGGCCCGGGCGATGGCGATGCGCTGCTGCTGGCCGCCAGAGCAGCGCGCCGGGTAGGCATCCGCAAACTCGGCCAGTCCCACCCGGTCAAGCAAAAGGCGGGACCGCTCCTCGGCCTCTTTGCGACTGCGCCCCAGTACCCGTTCCTGAGCGAAAGAGACGTTGCGCAGCACATTCATGTGCGGGAACAGGTTGAAGTGCTGAAAAACCATGCCGGCCTTGCGGCGTAACTCCTCGCCCTCCTTGTGAGTGGCGGTGGAGCCAGCCGTTATGGTCTTGTCCCCAATGGTGATCTGGCCCTTGTCGGGCACTTCCAGCATGTTTATGCAGCGCAACAGCGTGCTTTTGCCGGCGCCACTGGGGCCGATGATGGCGGTGACTTCGCCGGCAGCCACATCAAGGTCGATGTCGCTAAACACAACTTTGTCGCCGTAGCTCTTGGAGACGCCCCTGAGGCTCACCATCTGTACCGGCGGGGTAGAAACAGACACTGGAACCCCTCAAGACTTGTGAAAGGCGACCGTCTTCGGTCGCCGCTTGAAGTAAACGGTACAATTTTACTGAGCAAACGACAAGGTGACGGCAAAATTGTTTATCAGACCGAAACAAAACTAGACCGAAAAACTCCGTCGTAGGTTATTCCTCGTGAACCCCGGCCCAGACGCCTCGAATATGTCCGAGATGGCGGTTCATCAGGTCTTGGGACCCTTGCACATCGTGCTCTTCGAGCAAATCGAGCAGCTCGGTGTGCTCCTGCGCTGTGGCGATCAGTTCGCCGGATTCCGCGAGCGACCCCAGCCCGTAAAGTCGGGACAGGTTGCGCAGCCGGCGCACCTCTTCGACGATCTGCCGGTTGCCCGCTATCGCCAAAAGCTGAAGATGAAAGGTGGTATCGGTGCGGATGAAATCAATCAGGTCCCCCGAAATAGCGGTGCTGTTCAGTTGCCGGGCGAGTGGGCGCAGCGCCACGATCTGGTCGGACGTGATCAGCGTGGCGACCGTAGCTATCGTCGGCACCTCGATCAGTGCGCGCAGCGCGGTCAGATCGTCGAGGTCCTCGTCACGGAGTTTTACGACAAAATACCCCTTGTTGCGGATCGGCTCGACGAGACCCTCGCGAGCCAGATCGATCATCGCTTCGCGCACCGGGGTGGCCGACACTCCCAGCATCTCCGCCAGGTTGGGAGCAGAGTAGATGCGCCCCGGCTGCATCTCGCCGGCGACTAGCGACTCCCGCAGGGCCTCCGTCACGCGTGCCCGCAGGCTGACACGTTTAGCCAACAAGGGCTGACCTGGTTGAAGTTCGAACGAAATGGTCATAGTCACCATGATGGGTCCTCCGACCCGGATAACGAAAGCAAGCCGCGCCAGCACAGCCCGGCGGCCTCCGCCGACCACACCAGCACTCGACCCAGCCCAGGCTCGAACGAAGCCATGTGCTCGCTGCTGCCCCTGACGGAGTCGGAGCTGGTGCCGGCCACTTCAAGAACGGTCCCAGTCTCGAAGGTTGCACAGTTTGCGGTGGCACTGTTAGCGACGAGCTCGGTGATGGCCGTGTTTTGCTCGGCGACTGCCGCGGTTACCACCCGGCGAACCAGGTGGTGATGTCCCGGTCGTCGCCCGTGACGTGGGCAACAGTTAGGACTCCGGTGCCGCCCAATTCGGTCAGTCCGCTGTCGAGGTGCTCGGTAGCGCCGCGAAGTTCGGTTGATGTCATGTCCGCCCACCAGGTGTAGTTCAAACGATAAATGGCCCGGACTTCTCGCCACACTTTCGGGAGCCACCGAGCGCGCATGGTTCCGGCCTGATGCCAGTCCGCGACGACCATGGCCCAGTACTCGTCAAATGGGACAACCATCACGTCCGCGTCCTTCTGCAGGGCGCGACGAACTCCCTTGATTTCGGCGGTACGGAGCGAGGACCTACATGAGGGAGGTCAGCCCGTCGCCAGTTGAGTAGAGGGTACACCCTATTGTGTCGAAGCGAATTCAACCGGCAGGGTCGAGCCGTCAGCCGCTAATTCGCGGGCAACGGAGCGATTGCAAACCCGCATCAACCCGAAAACGAATCGTCGATGACGGCCTGAACCGCCGTGGCTACGTCTTTGAAGCGGTCTTCACGGATGGCGGTAACCGGGGTGTCGTAGTCTAGCCACGGGTTCGCGCCAATAAACCAGGCACGGGCGACGTGCTCACCTTCAGCCTGGACCAATATCGTCCACCGCTCGTAGGCGAACTGAAGGCGTCGCATCGCTTCGTTCTTCGATCAATAGAATTTCGCGGAGACTATACGGGGCACGTTCGGCCGCCTAGAATGACTCGGCGGTGAGGTCCAGTGCCCGCGTTCGGCATAGAACGTTGCTCGAGACATTCCAAGATCGCGGGCAACCGTTGTCGCTGTCTCGCCACTGTCGATGAGTTGACGGGCGTTGCGGATTTGGCTGTCGGTGATGAGCCGCGGACGGCCGCCTAAATCCTTGCCGGCTTCGCGGCGTTTGTTGATGGAGTCGACAACACGCTCTCGCTTGATTTCGTGTTCCATCTGCCCGAGCGCCGCCATGATCGTGAACAGCATGGACCCCATCGGTGTTGCTGTATCGACGTCGCCGCCGCCGAGGTTCAGTACGCGAAGACCGGCACTGCGATCGCGGAGCTCCTCGCCGAAAGCGAGCATGTTCTGCGTCGATCGGCCCAGCCGATCCAGGGTCGTGATGACGAGAGTGTCGCCGTCCTCGAGAGCGTCGAGCGCGCGATCGAAGTACGGCCGTGATGCTCGAGCGCCTGAGATGCCGTGGTCGACGTAGAGGTCGTTACGCTGGAGGCCAGCGGCGAAGATGTCGATCTGTTACCGGTCGGTGGACTGCTGTCGCGTGGATACGCGAGCGTAGCCGGTCAGTTTAGTCATTTCTGCTCCTGGGGTGTCTCCTAACCAATGGCGACGACCACAGTTCAAGCATGTGGTTATGCGACGTAGTTATGAGAATCGGTGCACCGCAAGATTCCGGCGAACGTGGGGGAGCCAAGGCGTGGGCGTGAGCCGTCTTGTATCCCTAGGGTTTCGAGACGCCGACACCGGTTCTGTGAGTGTCAGAAGTTACGCAGTGTATTCCTGCGCGCGCGGCCGCCCGTCAGGATCCGGACGCATGGCCCCCGGGCAGGGAGCCTTTCCTCGTCGCCCATCGCCGTCAGCTTTAGCCTGAATCCACCGGTCGGCCGTTGACGAAATCGTGATTTCGTCCTGACCGCGTTTTCGTGGTTCGGGCGTGTTTGAGGGTTGGGCCTCGATGCCGTGGTGTTCCACTGGGTGTTCTTGATCGCGCCCTCTGGGGCTGGATGGTTAGGTGGCGGCTGGGCCCGGTGGGCCGCAGACGCTGGGAACACGGCTGTCCAGCCGTGTTCCCAGGGCCAGTGTTCGGGTAGGTGCAGCGTGATGCGGCGCGCCGAGGTGGATACTCTGGCGGCGACGTTGATGAGTTTCCGGCGAACGGTCGCCGTGACGGCTTTTCCGAGGGCGCCGCTGGCGAGGGTTCCGGCGGCGCGGGTGAGGTTGAAGGCGATGCTCGCGAGCACGAGCCAGGCCGCGTTGGCGGTGAAAACGCCGGAGGGGAAGTGCGCCAGCGCCGACGCTTTCATGTCAGCGTTCAGGTTTTCGATGACCGCATGTTGGCGGTGGGTTTTGTCGGCGTCAACAGTGTTGAGGGTGCTGGTGGTGAAGAATGCGTGGAAGCGGAACAGGTCAAAAAGGGTGCCTTGCCCGGCCTCGACGGTCTTGTTCAGTTCGGGGATACGACGCACGACGAGGCGTCCCGGAACTTGTTCGCTCTTTTTCTTGGATCCGAACGCGGTGAAGGGAATCTCGGCGACTT
This sequence comes from Cryobacterium sp. Hh7, assembly GCF_004403155.1. Taxonomy (NCBI): domain Bacteria; kingdom Bacillati; phylum Actinomycetota; class Actinomycetes; order Micrococcales; family Microbacteriaceae; genus Cryobacterium; species Cryobacterium sp. Hh7. The sequence goes on from NZ_SOHG01000066.1 coordinate 32,428, forward strand.
CCGCGTCGGAGATCCATCGCCCGGTTGTGTCGTCGAAGATCGCATTGGTGTATTTGATCGGGGTCCACGCGGTCTCGGGGATCGTGCTGATCGCGGCTTTCACCAGTGAATTCAGGCGTGCGGTGATCGAGACCATTGCGCCGGCGCGGAGGGCGGCCTTGATGACGGCACTGACGTAGTAGGCGCTGTCAGCACGGAGGAGCAGCAGCCCCGTCGCGGTGGGGCTGCGCAGGCGCTTCACCGTGGCGAGGGTGTCCGAGACGAATTTCGCCGCGCCGCGGGCGGAGTTGGTGGGGCCTTTCCGAAGCCGGCAGGCGACGATGATCGGTGCGGCCAGCCCAGTACTGACGATGGCGAACAGGGCGTTGAGGCCTCGGATGCCGGAGTAGCCAAACCCGGCGCCTTGCTTCTTGTATCCGTGTACTTCTTTGATGGTGTCGTCAATATCGACCAGGGCGAGGTCGTCGATGCCGGCGACGATCGGTACGGCGGCGGCGAGGTTCTGGAGCCACCGGGACGCGGCGGCGTCGAGCTGCCGGACGTGGCCGAAAGCGAAGGCGCGCAGGAATGACCCCAGGGTTGAGGGTGCGTAGGTTCCGGTGAACAATTTCCGGAGCGCGCCGTGCCTGAGCATGGCCATATCGTCAATGGAGTCGGCGCCGGTGAGCATCCCTGCGACCAGTGCCAGCGCTTTCATTCCGGCGTTCGCGCCGAAGTATCCGGGCAGTTTCACCCACTCATCGACCAAGGTGCCGAGGCCCGTTTTTGCCGCCAGTGCCATCGTGGGGACTAGTCCGGCCGACGACACGAGATTGGGGTCGTCGAAGGATGCAGATAAGGACCGGTGAGTGTGAGAAAGTTGCATCTACGAGATGTCTCCCTGAGCGTTGAATAGTTTGTCTAAGTAACAACTATTTTAGCTGATCAGAGGGGCATTCTCGGTTTAACGCGCCGTCAAAACCTCAAGGTCAACCGGTGGATTCAGGTTTAGCAAGGCTTCGATATGCGCCCGGTCAGGCTTCTGTCCTTTGCAGTGAGAGCGAGTGAATTCCGCACATGGGAATCGATCACGGTTTTGTGAAGTTGACCTGCTTGCTGAGAACAGAGTCACTGACTCCCAACGAGTTTCGGATTGCCGAAAAGTCCGCGGTGGATCGCTTCATCGAATACGGCCACCGCCATTCTGGCTCAAAGACGTGCTGTTCGTTCCATGATGTCGGAGGTCACCGCCATACTCAGACCGGGGGCATTCGCTGGATGTGTGTGCTTCGACTGTTCAAGAGTGATCGGAGCGAAATGATCAACGATGACGCTGGCCGCGACCGGTACCTGCTTGCCCAGGGGCGCGAGGCCTTCGGGCGCGTGGCGTACACCCACAAGACCCACGAGAAGCAAGCGGACATTTGCTTCACCAAGCATCGCTGGCAGCAGGGCGTGCTCATCGCGCTGACCGCGGTCAGCTCCGGCACGTTCCTGGTCGCCGTGGTGAGTCAGCTCGCCAGCACAACCACGACCAGCCTCATCACCGCCACCGTCGCTGTACTGGTGACCTGGGTGACGCTTGGGGCCAAGACGTTCCGGTTCCACGAGGAGGCCGAGGCGCACCGAGACATCGCGTCGCGACTGTGGGACGTGCGCGAGTCTTACGTCTCGCTCATCGCCGACCTGATGTCCGGTGAGATCGCGGACGTTGATGCCCGGGCTCGCCGCGACGAGCTGCAGGAGACCACCCGCGCGGTCTACTCGTTCGCGCCGCGGACCACCCCTAAGGCGTACGGCCGCGCTCAGAAGGGCCTGAAGTTCAACGAGGAGCTGACGTTCTCCTCCCGCGAACTCGACCTCCTGCTCCCCGAGGCGTTGCGGCTCAACGAAGGCGAGGTCTGAGGATGGACACCTCTGAGATCTTCGACGGGTTGCTGGCGAACCTCAAGGTGGGGCAGAAAGTCGCGGCGATCCGAGCCCGCCGTGACGAGATCACCAAAGCCCTGAATAAGGACTTCCGCGGTAAGGACGCCTGCGTCGACTACAAGCTGATGATCGGCTCGTTCGGACGGCACACAGCGATCAAGTCCATCTCCGACCTAGATATGATCTTCATCCTGCCGCCGGGGCTGCGCGACGGGTTCGCCGACGCCAACGGCCCTCGCCGGATGCTCGAGCGCGTGCGCAACGTGCTCACGGCGCGGTACACGAACACCGACATCCGGGTCGACCAGTGCGTTGTACGCGTGCAGTTCGCGTCCGATGCGTTCAAGTTTGAGGTTCAGCCTGTGTTCGAGAACCCCGACGGCAGCTTCGACTACCCAGACACCAAGGCCGACGGCTGGAAGACCACCAAGCCGCGCGCGGAGATTGCCGCGACGAAAGAGTGCAATGACCGAACCTCGACGAATATGCGTCACCTCGCCCGGATGGCCCGGGCCTGGAAGAACGCAAACGGCGTGAATCTCGGCGGCCTGGTTATCGACACGCTGGTCTACAACTTCTTCACGCAAACCGACGACTACGATTCCGCGAACACCGCATCGTTTGACCTGATGTCCCGGGACTTCTTCGCGTTCCTCATGGACGAGCCGGAGAAAGACTATTACCTGGCTCTCGGTAGCCGGCAGCGCGTCTACGTCAAGGCCAAGTTCCAGGCCAAGGCGAAGAAGGCTTATAACCGCTGTGCCTCTGCGATCGAGAACGAGGGCAAGACCGCGTCGGTCAAGAAGTGGCGCGAGGTCTTTGGCACCAGCGTGCCGCTGACGGTCAGCGAGGCCGTTCTCAAGGCCTCGGCTAGCGGTTTGCAGACGGGCACCGAGGAGTTTATCGAGGATCAGTACCCGGTCGACATTACCGAGAGTGTGTCCATCGACTGCGAGGTCACCCAAAACGGCTGGCGACCGCTGTGGCTGCGCGCGATGGGGCGTGTCGGAGTCCCGCTCAATGCTGGCAAGCACCTGAAGTTCCAGGTCGCAAGCTGCACGGTGTCCGAGCCGTACACGCTGAAGTGGAAGGTGCTCAACCAGGGCCCGGAGGCGGAGCGTCGCCACGTGATCCGCGGCGACATCATCGACTCAACACAGCCCGGCATCCGCAAAGAGAGCTCGATCTTCCGCGGCGAGCACATTGTGGAGTGTTACGCCATCAAGGACGGAATCGTGGTTGCTCGAGACCGCATCGACGTGCCGATCACCACAACCGCAGACGTTTGAACCAGACCGAGCTCGTCGGAGCCTGCCCCGACGAGCTCGCCCCGGGCAGTGCAAGGTTATGGTGCCGGATCTCGGGCGTTCCGAGTCTCTCCACGCAGCGCTCGAATGTGTATCGTTGCTTTCTGTCTCGTAATGCATGGGATACAAGACGCTGACCCCGCTCAGGACCGGCGCGGGAAATCAGTTCGATGTGCCAAATAGCGATCACTGAATGCCGCCAGAGAGCGCAAAAAATCACGCACGTCCCAACTGCTGAAGCTCGCGGACGTTGTTGCTGTGGGCTTGGCTGCTCGCAAACGATTAGTTTCGGGCTGAGGATTCATGCAAGCGGACGGGACAATAGGGTCATGGCATCAGCGAGCGACGACTTCAATCTGACGATGAATGAGTTGCGAGCCGTGGTCCGATTCGCCGCCGAGAGTGCGCAGACCGTGCTCGCGGAGTTCGAGGCCGACGCCCCAGACGACACGCGTCCGCGCGAAGCACTCACTGCAGCACTGGCCTTTGCTGAGGGAACACCGCGAACGGACCTCCAACGAACAACCGCCTTTGCTGCTCATCGCGCGGCAAAGAGCGCGCCGACCGAGATTGCACAGTTGGCGGCGCTCGCTTGCGGCGATGCCGCGGCCGCCGCATACCTTCACCCGATCGCGAGGGCGACGCAGGTCGGTCACATACTCCGGGCCGCTTCCTGTGCTGCGCGGGTCGCCGAGCTGAAAGCGGATGGCGATGAGAGTGTGGGCAGGGAAACCATCAGTGCACTCGCAGCGCACGCCATTCTTCCCCTTCCCGATGTGCTTCGCCGGTATCCGGTCGCACCGCGGGGAAGGTCGCGACTGTCACAACTCATGAGCGCACTTGACGCTGCGATCAGGGACCGAAACTAGGAACCGAAACCGATCCTGGCGAAACCACGTTTCAATACGGGCCACGTTTGCAGCATCCTTCGCGATGCCCAACCACTGACGTCTCGAAATCGATTTATGGCCCTACTTTCAGTCGGCGTTAACAGGTACCGCTTGCGGAATGAAAACACCACCCGTGAAAACTTAGGGCGGCGCCATGTGGGGAAGGCTACAGCGGGGGGTTTGCGCCAACGCGAACATTGTATTCTCATTTAGGCGCGCCTATCCGGTACACTCATGCTTATGAGTGAGGATCGCGGATGACTGATTCCGAAGAGCTGCATCCGGGAGTGGTGCTGGTTGGCTACGCCCGCGTGTCCGCGGTGGAGGAGGATTTTCAGGCGCAGGTCAACACGCTGAACCGGTTGGGTGTTGATCCTGCTCGGATCTATATCGATTCGGGCTTCTCGGGCGTGGCCATGACGCGGGATGGCCTAGCACGGGCGTTGGGTGTCTGCCGGGCGGGGGATGCCTTGGTGGTCCCGTCGATTGATCGGCTTGCAAGCAGTGCTCTGGGCGTGGTGGAGATTGTTCGGGATTTGGGGGAGCGGGGCGTCATCCTCAGTATTGACGGTGAGCTGTATGACCCGTTGGATCCGATGTCGACGATGTTCTATCGGATGCTCACGTTGGTGGCTGAGGCCGAGAGTGGGTGGAACAGCCTCCGTACGCGAGAAGCGATGGCTAGGCCTGATGTGCGGCAGAAACTTCGTGGGCGGCGACCGCGCCTCACGCCCGAGCAGGATGCAGCTCTGGCCGAGCATTTCGCTGATCCTGAGGTGAATGTTCCGGAGATCGCGGCCCTGTTCACTATTTCCCGCAGCGGTGTGTACCGTGCGCTGGAACGGCATCGGAAACGCGAGAGTGCGACTTCTGTTGTGGAGCCGACGTGACGTGGGCAGCGGTGGCGTGCTGCCTGGGCGGGGCGCTGGGGCGACCTGTTAACCTCGAATAGACCCATTCGGGGGACAGGGAGTGGCGTATGGCCGGCAGGCGCTCGAGGAAGCATGTTTCGCAGGACCAGGGCGAATTCGATTTGTGGGGACTCGATGAGAGTAGCGCCGCCGCCCAGCTTGACGAGGGGCGAACCGCGAAACCTTCGCTGGTGGAGACTGCCCTTGTTAGCGGCCAGCTGAGTTTTGATGACTTGTGGAGTGAACAACAGGATGGTGGGACCGATGAACAAGTACGGGGCGCAGGCCAGGGATCACTGGGTCAAGGTGGCTCCGAGCCGGTACGCGGAGCTGCCGAATCCGGAGGTGTTTTTCGAGATTCTGGGCGAGCAGGTGCAGGGCCAGGTCGACGACCTGAGCATAACGATCGCGGGACCGGACCTGGCGGGGGAGAGCTATCTGGAGAAGGTGGGCCGACTCACGATGGCCAAGAGGCAGGCGGAGGAGATCGTACTGGCCGACCTGGTGTGGATCACACCGGAGTTCTCGGCGGACGAGGAACGGGAGGAGTGGGCGTCGGTGCAGCCGTCGGTGGAGGTGTTGGCGGATTGGGCATTCCTGATGCAGGACGAGGATCGGGAGTTCAAGTCCGTCGATCCGATCGACCAGCTGGTAGAGGATTGGATGCTTCCGGGGAGCTTCCTGGAGGCTCTGGCGGTGCAGGACAACCCGTACCGGTTTTTGAGCGAGCAGGCGGAGATCCTGACAGAGAGCGCGGACCAGCGGTATCGCCGGTTCCAGCAGACGCAGGCTCAGGAAGAGTAGCCGCACCCAGCTTCACACCGGGCACCCAGGATGATCTGGCCCCGTCCGGAGCAAAGGCGCGTTACGGGGCGAACGTTTCCGCCATCCGACTCTCTCAGCAGCTGCAGGCCGAGGACCGCCCTGCCACGGCCGCCGAGCACCAGGTGCTCGCGCGCTGGTCGAGTTGGGGAGCCGTGCCCGATGTTTTCGACGAGTCGAAGGATAACTGGGCGAGTGAACGCAGCGAACTGAAATCGTTGCTCACGGGTGACGCGTATGCGGAGGCTCGGCGCACGACGATCAATGCCCATTACACCGATCCGGCTTACGTGCGCGAAATTTGGTCGGCTCTGACCGACCTGGGCTTCGAGGGCGGTCAGGTTTTAGAGCCGGGTGTGGGCTCGGGCACGTTTATCGGGTTGGCGCCTTCGGGTGCCCGGATGACCGGTGTGGAATTGGACAGTACGACGGCCGTCATTGCGCGTGGTCTCTACCCGCAGGCAGGGATCCGTGCCGAGTCCTTCGCCGACAGCCGTTTCCCGGCCGGGTATTTCGATGCTGTGGTTGGCAATGTGCCCTTCGCCGATGTTCGCCTCTACGACCCTGCGCACAATGCGGGCGGGCACTCGATCCACAACCACTTCATCATCAAGTCCCTCGCCTTGACCCGACCTGGTGGCCTGGTCGCGGTGCTGACTAGCCACTACACGCTTGACGCTCAGAACCCGTCAGCACGCCGGGAGATGAACCTGATGGCCGACCTTGTCGGTGCCGTGCGGCTGCCGTCCGGCGCGCACCGCCGCGCCGCCGGCACCGATGTTGTGACCGACCTGCTCGTCTTCCGTCGCCGCGAGATCGGCCAGCCCGCGGTGTCGCAGCTGTGGGAAACAGTCACCGCGCGCCGGGTCGACGGGCAGGTGGTGAAGATCAACTCCTACTTCGATCAACGCCCCGAAAACATCCTCGGTGAGGTCCACGTCGGCACGGGGATGTATGGCACCGAGACGTTGCACGTGACGGCCACCGACCTCCAGGCCACACCGGCCGCGCTCCGCACCGCTCTGGCGGGTGTGGTTGCGGATGCCACGGTGGCCGGCCAGCTGATGACCGTTCGCAGCGCCCTGTCGGAGCGGGAACTCTCGACATACCGGCCGGCCGAACCAACTCAGTGGGACGGAACGATCGTCGCTCAGCAAGACGGAACGTTCACCGTCGTGCGTTCCGGAACACACGATCCGTTGCGGGTTCCGAAGAACGCCGTCACAGAGCTTCAAGCGTTGCTGGGTCTTCGCGACGCGGGCACCGCGCTGTTGGCAGCGGAGGCCATCACGGTGGACGACACCCAGGACATCGTGAACGCACGCACGACGCTCCGAAACCGGTATGACGCCTACCAGCAGGCTTATGGTCCCCTTAATCGTTTCGCTCTGCGTCCCACGGGTAGGGATGATCCGGAATCGGGTGCACCGGGTCTGGCCCGCATCACCCCGACGCCCGCACGTCTCTTGCGGCAAGATCCTTTCGGCCCGCTGGTCATGGCGCTGGAGCGATTCGATGAGGAGGCACAGACAGCGTCGCCGGCGGCGATGCTCAATCAGCGCGTCGTTGCCCAGCGCCCCATCACCCAGGGCGCGGAAACACCAGCGGAGGCGATCACGCTTACCTTGGACCGGACCGGCCGTGTCGACCTTGACACCATCGCGCACCTTCTCGGCCAAGACACCGCCGAGGCCCGCGTTGCTCTGGGTGCAATGGTCTACGACGACCCGAAAACCGGCCAATTGATCCACGCACCCGAGTACCTCTCCGGCGACGTACGCGTCAAACTCGACCACGCGCAGGCCGCCGCGCAGACCAATCCGGAGCAGTACACGGTCAACGTGAATGCGTTGGTTGCGGCGTTGCCGGAGAAGCTGACGATGGAGCAGATTCAGGCGCGGCTCGGCGCCGTGTGGGTGGATGCGGACACGCATAAGCAGTTCTTGCAGGAGATCCTGCGCGATCGGAGCCTTCGGGTAGAAAACCCGATGCCGGGCATGTGGGAGGTGCGCGGCAACAGGCAGACCCTCCGTGCTACCAGTGAGTGGGGCACCAAACGGCGCCCCGCAACGGACATCGCCCAGGCGCTGATGGAGCAGCGGCCCCTGATCGTCCGCGACGACATCGACGAGCTGGGTACAAAGAAAAGCGTCGTGAACGCCCTGGAGACCACGGCCGCGCAGGAGAAAGCCGACCAGCTGCAGGAACGGTTCGGCGAGTGGGTCTGGGAAGACCCGGAGCGGGCGGAACGCCTCACCGATGAGTACAACCGCCGCTTCAACTCCATCGCACTGCGCGATTACAGCCACGAGGGCGACTACTTGACGTTGCCCGGGGTGGCGTTGAACTTCGTCCCGCGGTCGCACCAGCGCGCCGCGGTCGCACGGATGCTCTCCGAACCTGCTGTGGGGTTGTTCCACCAGGTCGGCGCGGGCAAGACTGCGGAAATGGTGATGGGCACCATGGAGCTGGGCCGGATGGGCCTGGTCAGCAAACCCGTCGTCGTCGTGCCCAACCATATGCTCGAGCAGTTCGCCCGCGAGTGGCTGCAGATCTACCCGCAGGCACGCATCCTGGCCTCCTCCAGCGATGACCTCGCCGGTGACAAGCGCCGCCTGTTCGTCGCCCGCGCGGCCGCGAACGACTGGGACGCCATCATCATGACGCGCACCGCTTTTCTGCGCATCCCGCTCTCACCCGAGACAGAAGCGGACTACGTCAATCGTGAGGTGTCCGCCGTGCGAACGGTGCTCGAGACCGCGACCGGTGACGACGCGATGACGGTGAAACGCCTCGAGAAAACGTTGATGACGTTGGAAGAGAAGTTCAAGAAAATCATCGATAGGCCCCGCGACGCGGGCATCACCTTCGAGTCCACCGGCATCGACTACGTCGTCGTCGACGAGATGCACGATTATAAGAACCTCGCCACCGTCTCCAACATCCGAGACGCCGCCATCACGGGTGCGGATCGGGCGACGGACCTGCACATGAAGTTGGAGTATCTGCGCTCCCGGCACGGTGACCGGGTCGTGACCGTGGCCACGGCCACGCCCCTGGCCAACAGCATCACCGAGGCGTACGTGATGCAGCGCTACCTGCGCCCCGATCTGCTGGAGAACGCCGGCATCGGCCACTTCGATGCCTGGGCGGCGACGTTCGGGCAGACGGTCACCGAGATGGAGATGGCACCCACCGGCGGCGGCAACTTCCGGCTGAAGACAAGGTTTGCGAAGTTTCAGAACGTGCCCGAGATGCTCCGGATGTGGCACGTCTTCGCTGACGTGAAGACCGCCGAAGATCTCAAACTCCCCACCCCGTTGTTGCGGGAACGCTCCGATGGGCAGCGGGTGCCCGAGAACCTGGTGCTGCAGCCGGGCCCCGAGCTTGAGGCCTACATTGCCGACATCGGCGAGCGTGCTGAGCGGGTGGCGAACAAGTCGGTGCGGCCCGAAGAGGACAACATGCTCAAGATTTCCACGGATGGCCGTAAGGCCGCCCTGGACGTGCGGATGGTCGGCGGCGACCGTCCGAATGGGCCGACGAAGATCGATGCTGTCGCGCACCAGGTGCTGCGCATCTGGAATGAGACGAAAGACCTCTCCTACCTCGATGACGTGACGAAGGAGCCGTCGCCTACTCCGGGCGCGTTGCAGCTGGTGTTCAGTGACCTGGGCACGCCGAAACCCGACCGGTGGAATGCGTATGACGAGCTGCGACTGAAGTTGGTCGATGGTGGGATGCCGGCCGAGGCCATCCGTTATATTCACGAGGCAAAAACCGATCCCGACAAGGCGCGGCTGTTCGCGGCGGCGCGAGCCGGCCATGTGGCGGTTTTGGTCGGGTCGACGGCGAAGATGGGCGTCGGAACGAACGTGCAGGCGCGCGCGATTGCGCTGCACCATATGGACTGCCCGTGGCGGCCGGCCGACATTGAACAGCGCGACGGACGCATCGTGCGGCAGGGCAACCAGAATGCCGAGGTCGGGCTGTACCGGTACGTCGTCGAGCGCAGTTTCGACAGCTACATGTGGCAGACCGTGGAACGGAAGGCGAAGTTCATCTCCCAGATCATGCGCGGCCGGCTCGACATGCGCGAGATCGAGGACATCGGCGATGTCGCCCTCGGCGCCGCGGAGACAAAGGCCCTGTCGTCGGGGAACCCGCTTCTGATGGAACAGTCCGTCGCGAACAATGACGTGTCGAGGCTGCAGCGCCTCGAGCGGGCCTGGCAGCGCAACCAGACCAACCTGATCAGCATGCGCGTAAACGCGAGCAGTCAGGTCGAGGCGCTGGATCGCGACATCGATCTGCTGACGGCCGCGCTTCCCCGCGTCGTGGACACGAGCGACGACCTGTTCCAGATGACGGTGGCCGGCCGAAAGTATGGCAAACGCGCTGATGCTGGAATCGCGATCGGGGAATGGGCGGCCCGGAACGGCGTGCGGTATCTACCCACGAACGCCGATCGGACACTGGGGGAGTTAGGCCAGGTTGGCGGATTCCCGATCGACGTGGCCTCACGCACGTCGCTGGGCCAGGTACACATCGTGGCGGAGCTGCGCGGGGTGCCGGGGGCGAGCGTGACGGTGCCGAGGAACCAGTTCGCCGAAGCGGGGGTGGGTCTCGTGCGGCAGCTCGAGAACCGAGCCGCGTCGTTGCCCAAACTGATCACAGAGACCCAGCAGAAACGCGTCGACGCCGAGACGACAATCACCGAGGTGGATGCGCGCATCGACGATCCGTTCAAGCACAGCGGTGACCTGCAAGAGGCGCAGGAGCGGCAGGCCCGAGTGGCGGCAGGCCTCGCGGCCATGGCCACCGAGCAGAAGCCGGCTGCTGAGACGACGGATGCGCAGGGTGCCCACGGTGCCGCCGTGGGTGCGCGCGATCGGGTCAAGGAGCTCGCCGCGCGCGCCCGTGCAAGAGCCGACGAGCATCACGGCGATGTGGATCCGGCGCCGAGCGTCAGGTCAATATCGCACCGGCCACGGGTGTAGCGATCTGTCTCTCCGTGAGTTGTTCCCGTTGCACGCTGAGGGCCTGCGTGTTTGAGACTTCACCGTACCGACAGTGTGGGTCGGTCATTTCCGCACGGCACAGGTGCAAGATTGCTTGAAAAGGATATCCAGACTATACTTTTCAAGTATGAGTATGGTTGTTGAGCCGATTCTTGAGGATCTAGCTTCCGGGCAGTGGGGCCTCTTCACGGCGGCTCAAGCTCGGATTCGGCTTGTGAGCCGCGCCAATCTGTCGCATCGGGAACGAGAGGGGCGTCTCGTGCGTCTCGCGCACGGCGTGTACCGGCTGGGCGGGGTGCCGGTGGCACCCCTGGATGAGCTTCGGGCGGCATGGATGTCGACGGTGCCGGAGAAGCTGGCCTGGGAGCGGGTCGACGCTCCGGAGGTCGTCGTTGGCGGCGCAGCGGCGGCGCTCGTGCACGGGTGTGGCGATATTGCACCGGCACCGTACCGACTGATTTCTCGCGACCGGCGGCAAACTCAACGGCCGGACATTGGGTACTGGCAGCGCGTGCTGGATCCAGAGGATGTTGTCGTTGTGGGGGGACTTCCGGTGACGAGCATCGAGCGCACCGTCGCTGATCTCGTCGATGACGTCGGGGATCTCTCCCTAGTTGGTGACGTGCTCGCCGACGCGACGCGGGGGGATCGTGTCGTTGACCTGCAGCGCCTGGCCGGGCTGCTGGCACCATACGCAGCACGGTACGGGCATGCTCGAGGGGATGGGTCGGCACTGGTCGAGCAGCTCCGTCGGAGTGCGGGCATTGACGATGTTGCTGTTGCTCGGGCACTAGTGCAGCGTCCCGCGGTGGGCGCTGCCCTTGCCAACGTCATAAGCCAAGAAGTTGCTGGACAGCTTCGGGTCATCGCCGAGCAAGCTCAATTCCAGCTGGGCGGGTATGCGCAGCTGGGCGACCAGATGAGGCTGATGCTCGCGCCCATCCAGGAGCAGAGTCATCTCATTTCCGAGATGGCGGACGCGGTGCTGGAGCCCGTCCTTCGACAGTATCGAGAGCAGATGAATCAGATAGCGACGACCATCGCATCGCAGCTACCAACCATCACGGTGCAAAGGCCCACAATGCCAGTCATGAATTTCCCCGCGGATACCTGGAAACTGTCGTTCGCGTCACCTGCCGTACCCGCAGCTACGCAACCCCGCGGTCTTGGGCGCGAGATTCCCGACATGGACACGATGAGCGACCACGAACGATCCAGTGAAGCAGGAGAAGCTGATGAGTAACGACCAGCCGTACCCGAATGGGCGAGCAGTGCTCTCCGCCATTAAAGAGAAGGCGGTCGCAGCGCATCGCAGCGGACTGGGAACATCCGTTCAGAGCCTCATCGAACTGGCAATTTTCGACCGCTTTCTCTGCCGGGTGTTCTCCGCCCCGGACTGCCCGTTTGCTCTAAAAGGGGGCACAAACATGCTTGCACGGCTTCCGGGAGCTCGGCGGACAACGGACGTTGATCTGGAGACGCCGGAGATGACTATTGACGAGGCCATCACCCAACTTCGCGCGGCGGTCAGCGTCGACCTGGGGGATCATCTGGAGTTTCGATATCTCCGCCATCGTGACACCGGCGGGCGTAATCAGCCCGAATTGCAGGCCGCCGCAGTCGCCTTCAGCGTCACAGTGCGTGGCGCCGGAACTCAGAACCCCATCAACGTCGACCTGGCTATTCACAAACGCACGCCTGCGGCCCCGCTGGAGAAGATCACCCCGGCGTTCCGGCTCGATATGTCTCGCCTCGGCCCCGTAGTGGACTATCAAGCAATCGCTGTGGAGGACCAGATCGCTGACAAAGTCTGCGCCACCCTCTCGATGTTCGGCGGTCAGTCCTCGACCCGATCGAAAGATCTCGTGGATCTGGCTATCCTCGCCCGAACTATGCCCATCAGCGCCAAGCAACTTCGCGTCAGCGTTCATACTGAAGCGCTGCACCGGCACCTGCCAACATTTACGTCGATCGTGGTGCCGCGATCGATGACTGATGGGTATAGCAAAGTCGCCCGAACAGTCCCTCTTCTTATCGACCTTCTGAACCCCGACGACGCAATTTCTGTTGTGAACGCGATGCTGCAGCCCGCCCTCAGCGGGGACCTCAGGGAAGGGCAATGGGATCCCACGCACCAGCAGTGGGTCGGCGTTACAGAGTAATTCAGTAACAGGCGTACAGCCGGTAATCGCACCAAAGTGCAGCCCTGGTGCCGAGTGCGGAGCTTTTTGGGCAGCCCGTGAGTTCGGACCTTGGAGTTCAGTCAGCGTCAGGAACGGAACTTACCGCCGGCACGGGAGCGACAAGCCCCCGCAATCGCTTGAGCTCCTTGGGGGCCAGCGCAACCAGATCCGCGATTCGCGTCGCCGTCTCACCCAGCTCGAAAAGGCTCGTCACCCGGGCACCCATGGTGATCTCCAGAGTGGCCAGTTGCGCGATCAGAGCGTCGCGCTCATCACCGGCGGTGAAGAACTCCGCGAGCGTGGCTTCGATCTTGTCGTCACGCTCCGCGCGCACCTGATCAACCCGAGTGCGGGCAAGGCGCGCTCGCTCACGAGCGTCAATCTTCTTGCCAGTCTGTCCAATTGCCATACCAAACACTCCCATCGAACGTCACGTAGATCAAACTTTTCACAGATATCACCAGCTCCAAAACGACACGCCACAACCAAGGCAAGTAGACACACCTCTTGCACTAATAGTGTCTGGAAAGGATTCAGGCATTAACCTGTCTGAAAGGAGGTGGTTTCGCCATGATGACCGTGCATGTCCTTCACGCCGGTGATGGCTACACCTACCTGACCCGCCAGGTCGCGGCGGGGGACCATTCCGTGCGCCGCGGTGAGGATCTCACCGAGTATTACACCGCCGAGGGCAACCCGGTCGGGCAATGGCTCGGGTCGGGTTTGGCCAACCTCGGCGTCTCCGGCGCGGTCTCCGAAGAGCAGATGCAGGCCTTGTTCGGCGACGGACTGCACCCCGATGCGGAGGTCGCCATTCGGGCCGCCGTCGCCGGGGGAGCGACCCCGGAAGACGCCGTGCAGGCATCCCGGCTGGGCCGCCGGTTCCCGCGCATCCAAGCGATAGCGGACGGCTGGGATGACGCCGTCGCCGACGCGTACACCGAGTTCACGGCCACGAACGGGCGCAGCCCCGAACCCGGCGTCGAGCGGGATCTGATCCGCTGGAACATCGCTGCCGACCGGGTAGCAGCCACGGTGAAGCGGGCGGCAACGGATGCGGAAGTGGCCACGCATCTCTCACAAATGGGCAAGGCGCCCAGGCAGCCCGTCGCCGGATACGACCTGGTGTTCACGCCGGTGAAAAGCGTGTCTGTGCTCTGGGCGCTCGGCGATCTGGACACCTCGGAGCAGGTGCGCGAGGCCCACAACGCCGCCTGGCAGGCCACCGTTTCCTGGCTCGAAACCGAAGCCGGCGTTACGCGCGTTGGTGCCGGCGGGGTCGCGCAGGTCGACACGCACGGGTTCGTTGCCACCGCGTTCGAACACCGCGATTCCCGCACCGGCGACCCCAACCTTCACACCCATGTTGCTGTGTCGACGAAGGTGCAGGGCCTCGATGGGAAGTGGCGTTCGCTGGATGGACGGGTGCTGCACGCGCTCGGCGTTGCGGCATCCGAACGCTACAACACCCTCGTCGAGCAGGAGGTCCGGAACCGCCTCGGCGTGACGTTCGTGGATGAGACGCGGGGGCGGAACAAGCGCAGCGTGCGGGAGATCGCCGGCATCAGCCGGGAGCTGCGGGAATCGTTCTCCTCCCGGCGTGCGGCCATTGAAGATGCCTACGAAACCCTGGTGCAGGAGTACGTGGCCAAGCATGGCCGCACTCCGCCGAAGTCGGTGCAGTTGAGCCTCGCGCAGCGGGCAACTCTCGAAACCCGCGAGGGCAAGAGTGCTGCGAAGAGCCTGACGCGGCAGCGCGCGGAGTGGCGGCTGGCCGCGGTCAGGATCATCGGCGAGGTCGCCGTAGACACGATCGGAACTACGGTCCGGCAACGACAGCAGCTGTCGGCGCAGGACCAGACCCTTGCAGCGTTGAGTATTGACGAGCTCGCCGATCGGGTGCTACACACGGTCGAAGACAGCCGGGCAACCTGGCGGCGGTCGCATGTTGCAGCGGAGGCGCAACGCATCGCCCGGACCTTCGCGAACGTGAGCCCTGGCGTCGACGCGCAGCAGATTGCAGAGGGTGTCGTGCAGGCCGTTATGGCGCGCGTGATTGCCGTCACCGCGCCGACACTTAACCCGGTCCCCGAGGCTTTGCAGCGCCAAGACGGCGAGTCCGTTTACCGTGTGCACGGGACGGAACGGTTCACCTCGGAGCGGATCCTCGCGATTGAGGACAGCCTTATCGACGCGGCCCGCACCGTCGCTGGCTTCGCCGTCGAGCCGGCCATCTTCGCCACCACGGTGGAGACCCTGAACGCCGCGAGCTCGTACCCGTTGGATGCTTCGCAGGTGGAGCTGGCCCGCCGTTTCGCATCCGGTGGTCGTCTCCTCGAGGTCGGGATCGGACCGGCCGGAACTGGCAAGACCACGGCGATGCGCGCGTTCGCGCGTGCCGTGGAAGCGGGCGGCGGCCGGGTCCTGGCGTTGGCTCCGACGGCGGCTGCGTCGACGGTGCTGGCCGAGGAGATCAAGGTGGAGGCTGAGACGGCGCACAAGCTCGTCGACGTGCACCGCAATGGGTCGCTGGAGCAGCAGGAATCGGACCAGTACCGCATCGACGGCAGCACGGTGCTTCTCATCGATGAAGCCGGTATGGCCTCGACCCCGTTGCTGGCCGACGTGCTGGAGCTCGCCCAGCAGCACGGGGCCACGATCCGCCTCTTGGGGGACCCGGCGCAGCTGGCCGCGGTCGAATCCGGGGGAGCCCTGCGCCTGATCGAGCAGCGCGTGGGCGCCAGCTACCTCGACCGGGTGCACCGCTTCATCGACGCCGACGAAGCGGCCGCGTCCCTCCTGCTGCGTGATGGCGCGAGCGGATCGCTGGACTTCTATGTCACGGCGGATCGCACGCGGGGCGGCATCCGTCAGAGCATGCTGGAAGAGATCTACGTGGCATGGGCGGCCGATCGCGCAGACCACCGACACTCGATCATGGTCGCGGGAACCAACGAAGAGGTCGCCGCGCTGAACGCGCGTGCTCGCCTGGACCTGATCGGCCAGGGTGCTGTCGGAAAGAGCGGGGCGTTGCTGCACGACGGGAACAGGGCCGGTGTGAATGATGTGATCGTGACGCGGCAGAACGATCGGAAGCTGCGCTCCAACCAGGGCAAGGACTTCGTCGCGAACGGTGACCTCTGGATGATCCTGGGCGACGAGGGCGGCGACCTGAAGGTGAAGAGCCTCCGGCACGGGGGAGTGCTGACCCTGCCGGCCGAATACGTGGCCACGCACGTTGAGCTCGGCTACGCAGCCACGATCAACCGGGTGCAGGGCATGACCGTAGACACCTCCCATATTCTTGTGGACCCGCAGTCCACGTCACGCGAGCAGCTGTACGTGGCGACCACCCGCGGCCGCGAATCCAACCGGATGTATGCGGTCGTGGAAGAGACCCTCGAAGTGGATGCGCACGCTCCCGATCACCTGCGCACCTCGATCATCGATGCGCTTACCGCGGTGCTCGCGCGCGAGGGCGCTGAGCGTTCTGCGACCGAGGAGATCCAACGCGAACAGGATGCCGCGGCGAGCCTCTCAACATTGCTGCCAGCCTACGAGGATGCCCTCGCACGGGTCTACGACCCGGACCAGATCGGGCGGATGGAAGCGATCGTTCGCGATGTGCTCGACGCGGGCATCGCCGATCGGGTCGTCAACGACGAGGCGTGGGCGCATCTCGCGAGTCGGTTGGCTGCGCACGAGGCGCGGGGTGCCGACGTGCGCGCGCAGCTGGCTGCGGCCGTACGGGCCGAGGATACCGGACCCGACTCGACAGTGGAGTCGTTCGCGAAGATTTACCATCACCGCATCGCAGCACCCGCGGCTACAACCGGTGACAGTGCGCTGCCGACCTGGGTCACTCCGCCGCCTGTTGAAGCTCTCGGGGACAACCGGGCAGTCCGCGATTGGCTGCATGCCCAGGCCGGCCTCATCCGAGACCGAACGGCAGCGCTCGTCGACGCCGCGGCCGCGACGCCTGAACCGTGGCGCTCGGCCCTCCGGTCCCAGCCCGATGATGCCTCCCTGCAGAGAGCGTGGAGGCGCGACCTCGGCAATGTGCTCGCTTTCCGAGACCTCAACCAGATTACGGATTCTGAGTCGCCGTTCGGTGAAGCCCGTCCCGATGACGATGCGTACACGGCGGCAGTCGCATCTCTCGAGCGGCTTCGCGTGATTGAAGACCACACGGCGATTGAGGCGAGACGTCGAACAGTAGAGCTGCGGCAGCGCCTGTCCGGTGCGAGAACAGCGGCGGGGAACGTCGGTGTCGCCGAACGCGTCCGGCGACTGCGCGGGCACGACCTTGACCCCGATCCCGAGCATCAACATGACATTCAGGCGGCCCCTGTAGGTTCCCGACCCAAGGTTTAGGCCTGTCGCGGGCGAGTTCTGGAGAGGCCGTCTACGGCGGAGTTGGAGAGCAGCTATGGTCTGCTGCGATCCTGAGATGCACTCTTCCCGCTGTGGAGGAAGCTCTGGACACGTCCGACTGGGGCGTACCCCAACTTGACGCCAGAGATCAGTGCGCGCTTTGAACGAATTCCTGCTCCCCAGTGTGCTATTTATCGGCGGGCGGTTCGCCATAGACTCCAGGCATGGCGATTCCCCTTTCGGCAGCGCTCGCGCAACGGATCATCGACCTCGTCTCGCCGGGCATTCCGTACAACGTCAACATCATGGACGCTACCGGGCTAATCATCGCGGCCGTCAATCCTGAGCGTGTCGGCACCATGCACCGAGGAGCCCGGGTGGTGCTGGAAAGCGGCAAGGCATACCGCGCGCGGGCCGCCGATCCCGCCGCAGGCATTCAGCCCGGAGTCAATCTGCCGTTTCGGAGCGGCAACCGGGTCGTCGGCGTCGTTGGCGTTACGGGCGATCCCGCCGAAGTCGAGAGCGTCGCGCGCGTGCTTCGAGTTACCGTTGAACTGACTGTCGCGCTCGAAGCAGACCAGAGCGCATCAGAAATTCACCGGTCACGAGACCGTGACTTCCTCTCGCGACTCGTTCACGACACGGATGCTGTGGCAGCCGGCTTTCTCGACCGCGGACTGGCACAACTGCCAAGGCCATGGCGGCTTACAGCATTTGTCGCGCGCGCGAAAGGGGCCCAAGGTTCATGGCCCGTCAACGTGTTGCGGCAAATCGAAGCCGAGTTTCCCAAAACCATGCGCCGCTGGGGCATCTTCGAGGGGGCACTCTGGGTACTCGGACCTGAGCCCCGATTTCTGGATGCAACAGAAAGGCAGCAGTTCGTCTCCGTGGTTACACCACCAGCCGCCAGCTCGTCCGACTTAGCTATAACGACACGGGTCCTCGTCGTCATCGCCCGGCACCCACACTTGCTGTCGGTGGACCAGTTTTATTGGAGCACCGACGACCTCACCGCCGAAGTTCTCGTCGCTACAGCGCCATCGAACATCATCGAGACGCTCGCTTACCCGCTTCGGCATGTCAAGAGCAAACAGCGCGAACTCCTAGCCGCGTACCTCGCAACAGGCGGAAACATGAGCGACATCGCCCTCAGACTGGGTGTGCATCGCAATTCGGTCGCGCGCGGGCTGGGTACTCTGCGCGACCTCACCGGACTGGATGTGCGCTCCAGTCGGGGACAACTCGGGCTAGGCATAGCGCTGGCTGCCGAACGGCGGGGTGTGCAACCCGGGAGCTGAGCCTATGGCTGAGCTCCCGCGCTGGTGTAGCGATGAGCAGAACGCGTGCGGCAGTCCTCGACCTGACTTTGATAAGAGTTTTCATAGGTCGGCCCCGATCGATACCGACTTACCTTGGCAAGCCCGCGAGGAACACGACGGTCCAGCCCACTGCGACACCGGGATCACCGCCAACGAAGGCCTATGGGTTCGGGGCGGCTTGGCAGGATGAGGACGACACACCCAAGCCATTCGAGCGAGACCGCGGCAATCGCCACGTCGCGAGGACAGGAGGACTTACCGCTGTCCTCCAGCGGCCGCGGGTGGACCGGCTACCGGCAACGTGGGCCCGGTAACCGTGGCAACCGCTCGCCCACTTGCCCCGTAGCTCGACAGGCCCGTCATGGCAGAGACGACGTGCGCTGTCACCTCCGAGACGCGTTCAGCAGCTGCCTCCACCAGTGACTCCAGAGTAGCCGGGCCGGGTGCGAGCGAGAATGCAGCGGTGATCCCTGCCGCGCGCACCTCCTGAGCAGACAGGGCCACCCGGCCTGCGATCACCACAATAGGAACACCTTTAGGAGCCGCCTTCAGCACCATACCCACCACCTTGCCGTTTAGGGACTGGCGGTCGAACGCGCCCTCACCTGTCAGCACGATGTCGGCATCCGCAAGCCTGCTGTTGAGATGAACGGCGTCCGCGACGAGCTGTGATCCCGGGACCAGTTCAGCTTTGAGCAATGCTTTCGCAGCCAGTGGGAGACCTCCCGCTGCACCGAACCCCGGTGAGTTCATCTCGGCTACGTGGCCCTCGGTGACTTTGTCCAACATCTGTGCGAATGCAGCGAGACCCCGATCAAGCACGGCGATGTCCGCGCGTGATGCGCCCTTCTGGGGCCCGAAAACGGCGGCCGTGCCGCGATCGCCATTGAGGGGATTATCGACATCGACGGCGATCCGCCAAGAGACTTCACGTGCGCGAGAATGTAGTCCAGACAGATCGATCTGACGAATACTACTGAGGCCACCGCCACCAGAATCCACCTCGTTCTCGGCAGCATCGAGGAACCTCGCGCCGAGGCCACGCAAAAGCCCAGTGCCTCCATCGGTGGAGGCGGAACCGCCGACGCAGAGGAGGATCTGCGCCACTCCAAGATCGAGTGCGCGGCGGGCGATGATGCCAACTCCATAGCTGTCGGCGCGCAGCGGCTGCAGCGGTGCATCCATCACCGCCGGCAGGCCATTGGCCTCTGCAGCCTCGATGATCGCCGTCGCACGATCGGCGCTGAGCCCAAACCTTGCCGTCTTGGGCCGCCCGATCGCGTCCACGGTCTCGACAAATTCCAAATGTCCCTGCCAGTTGCGCAGAAGAGCGTCCAGTGTGCCCTCGCCACCGTCAGCGAGTGGCGCGCTCACGATGCGGACGGCATCGCCGAGGGCGAGTCGTACCCCCTTCGCCATGGCGGCGACGACGTCCGCGGCGGCCAGGCTGCCCTTAAAAGAGTCCGGGGCGAGGACCACCGTCGGAGAGAGAGAATACATGCCTTCAGCCTAGGTATTGAGCTCGAAGTCGACCAGGACAGACTGCACCACCAGGCATCACGAAGAGATGTCGAAGTGGTGCAAATTGCTCGCTCTACGGAGCACGTTTCTCCCGGAAGCCCCCAATTCCGTGGACTTTTCCCCTCGAGCATCGGATCCACCGCAGTGGCCAGAGTTGACTCGATCAGGGTGCCTGCATAGTGTTAGCAACTATTCAATGAAGAAAACAGTTTCCGTAAAAAGGAAAACCATGGAAAAGGCAATGACGATTTTGGAAATGGTCGCTGCGTCTGACGCGCCGCAGGGCGTCTTGCAGATCAGTCGCGCTCTTGTCCTGCCCTTGGCTACAGCTCATCGACACCTGCAGCACCTCGTCACAGCGGAACTACTGGTTCAAGATGCAGCGACCAGCCGCTACACGCTGGGTGAGCGGGCCTTCCGCATCGCACAGGCAATCAGCCAGCAGAGGGGACCTGCTCGCGGCCGTCAGGTTCTGCTTGAGGTCAACGAGCGCACGACGTTCTCGACGCTGGTCGGAAAGCTCGTAGGGGAGCGCTTCGTTTACACAGAGAACATCCCCTCGACAGGGTCCATGAGCGTGCGCGGTGAAATCGGCTCCTCCGGCCCCCTCCACGCCACCTCGATCGGAAAGGCGATTCTGTCGACCCTCTCCGATGCGGGCTACACAGCGCTCCTCAGCTCATACTCGCTTGAGGCATATACCAGCGAGACGATCACTGCGCGAGCACGACTCGATGACGAGGTGGCGCTGGTCCGCGAACGCGGGTATGCCGAGGCGAATGCCGAGTTTGAGCAGCAGGTGGCCTCCATCTCAGTCCCGTTTCGTGTGGACAACGCAGGGCGCACAGGAACCTACGCCATTTGCATCGCTGCGCACGTGTCCGAGATGGATGCGTTGCGATCTTGGATAGATGAAGTCCGCCACGCGGCGGATCGACTGAAAGGACTGATGTGATACAGAAAAAGCTGGCAGTCGTAACCGGCGCGGGCGGTGGAATCGGCAGGGCCATAGCAGCCCGTCTGCGCGACGAGGGGTTCCGCGTCGTGGGGATCGATATCAAGCTCTGTCCCGACGCTGATGTGAGCATCGAAGCCGACCTCACCAGATGGCCCGAACACGAAGCCCGAGTGACAGCAGCGCTGGAAGGCCAAAGCATCGCAGCGCTGATCAATTGCGCAGGGGTGCAGATCAAGCGCAGTCCCGTCGAGGAGGTCGCACTCGGCGAACTCGACCGCCTGTACACACACAACCTGCGCCCCATCGTAGAGGTAACGCAGTGGGCATTGCCGCGTATGGTCGATGGCGGCGGGATCGTGAACATCGGTTCGATCTCAGGGGCGGCCTCAGTGCCCGGCCTTGCGTGCTACGGCGCCGTGAAGTCTGCGGTCCACAGCTTTTCCCGGTCGCTTGCCAGAGAGCTCGCACCCCGCGGAATCCGAGTCAACGTCGTCGCTCCCGGCTACGTGCGTACGCCGTTGACTGAGTTAATGCTCGCTGACGAGACTCGTCTTGCAGAAATTGTCTCGCGTGTCCCGTTGGGCTCTGTCGCCGACGGTGATGACATTGCATCCGTCGTGACTGCACTGTTCACCGCCCCGTTCCGCTACGTGACCGGCGTTGTGCTCCCCGTAGATGGAGGTTACCTTGCCTAGCGCAGCTTCCAACGCTCTGCGTCCTCCCCTGCGCGACGCCGTGATTAACCCAGCGCCTACCTCCGTCAGCTGGGGCCCAAAGCCCGTCATCGAGCTCCGTGTCGTCGCAGACCTCATTCCCGACGGCTCGACCGTGTTCGTCGGCGGATCCGGTGGTGGTCTCCAGGAGCCCACGAATCTCTTGCGTGCCCTCGGCGGCCATGTCCAAGGTGGGCGCAACCCGCACAGCCTCACCGTTTGGCACTGCAGCGGGATCGGCGACAAAAAAGGCGGCGGTCTTTCCCTGCTGAAAGCACCGGGCAAGCTCCGGCGCGTCGTCGGCGCGCACTGGGGGATGAGCATCGAGCTCGCGCGCCTCGCCGAAAACAACGAGCTCGAGGCATACAACTTGCCGCAGGGTGTTATCTCTCACCTGCTGCGGTCCACGGGATCCGGAGCACCGGGCCTATTCACCCAAGTTGGGCTGCGGACCTTCGTTGACCCTCGTGTTGATGGCGGCAAGCTCAACAAAGTCACCAAGGAAGAGATCGTCGACCTCGTTACTGTCGCCGGTGAGGAGTACCTTTACTTCAAGGCCCCCCATCTCGACGTATGCCTGCTGCGAGCCACGACGGCCGATGAGCACGGCAACCTCAGCTTCGAGAACGAAGCAGCCTTGCTAGAGCCGATGGAAGCCGCGCTGGCCACGCACCGCGCGGGCGGCATCGTAATCGTCGAGGTACAGAAGTACGTCAGCACTGGCACGCTGAACCCGCGCGATGTTCGAGTGCCGGGACTCCTCGTCGACTACCTCGTCGTCGGGGAGCCATTCATGCAAACGTCCGAGACCAGGCTCGAGCCTGGCTACACCGGCGCCTACCGGGTTCCGGTCGGGTCGATGCCGAAGCTCGCGCAAGGCATGCGCCGAATAATCGCTGAGCGCGCCTACGAAGAGATCCAACCAGGGCAACTCGTAAACCTCGGCGTCGGTATGCCTGATGGCATCGCGAAGCTTGCGGCTGAGCGCGGAGAGCTCGACAGGATCGCCTTCGCCGTGGAGCAAGGGCACATTGGCGGTACACCAGCAGGTGGCATTGAGTTCGGCGCTGTGTACAACGCTGCCTGCAGCCTCACCGCACCGCAGCAGTTTGATCTGTTCGACGGTGGACACCTCGACATCGCATTCCTCGGCATGGCCGAGGTCGACGGTGACGGCAACGTGAACGTGAGCCGATACGGCGGCGGAATCACCGGCGCGGGAGGGTTTATCAACATCACGCAGGGCACCCACAAGGTGGTGTTCTGCGGGTCGTTTACCGCCGGAGGACTCGACGTTGAGATCGGCGACGAAGGCCTCAGCGTGAAAACCGAGGGCCGTCACGCAAAGTTCGTTGAGCGGGTGGGTCATTTGACCTTCTCGGGCAAGCGTGCAAAAGAACTCGGCCAGGAGGTGCTCTACGTCACAGAACGTGCCGTATTCAAGCTCACCGACGAGGGCGTGGAACTCGTTGAGGTGGTGGAAGGCGTCGATATTGAACGAGACATCATCGCGCACATGGGCTTCACACCCTTGATCAAAGATGTACAGACCATTCGGTTCAAAGGAGAAAAGAAATGATGAATAAGCGAATTGTGAAATTTGCCACGCTCGCGGCAGTAGGAGCGCTTGCGCTCACGGGTTGCTCGGGCAGCGATCAGGGTGGATCGGGCACCAAGGACGATTCGATCGTGCTCATTGCTGGCCACCAGCTCGCAGAGGGCACCCCGTTCGACCAAGGCCTCAAGAAGTTCGCTGAACTCGTCGAGGAAAAGACCGACGGCCGAGTCAAGGTCGAAGTGAAACCAAACGCACAGCTCGGTAACGAGACCGAAATGTTCCAGGGACTCGAGACCGGCACGGTCGACGCGGGTATCTTCGCTCCGGGTTCGATCGCCGAGTACTACCCCAGCATTACTCTCTTGTCGATGCCGTACCTCGTTGAGGATCGCGACGCTCGCGACCAGATCCTCGAGTCGGGCATTCTCGATTCGATCGAGCAGGGCATCACTGACAAGACCGGCACTGAGATACTCTCGTACTTCGGTGGCAGCGTGCGCCAGATGTTCTTCACCGAGCCGGCGAGGTCGATCGAAGATGTGGAGGGTCGACTCTTCCGCGTGCAGCCGTCTGAGATGCTCACCGAGTCGTACCAAGCCATGGGTCTTGAGCCCACCGTTATTGCGTACAACGAGCTCTACAACGCGCTCGAGTCGGGCGTCGTGAACGGCGCCGAGAACGAGGCCGTCTTCATCGAGAGCCAGAAGTTCTACGAGGCGGCTCCGAACATCCTCCTCACCCAGCACGAGGTCACCTTCCGCATGCTCATGATCTCGAGCAAGACGTGGGACAAACTCGGTGACGAACTGACGCCGCTCGTACGCGAGGCAGGCGAAGAGGCTGGCGTGTTCGCCCGCGACGTTGAGGGCATCGCTGACGAGGAGCTCATCGCGAGCCTCGGCGATCACGATGGTGTGACCGTCACTAAGGTGGACACCTCGGCATGGCGCGCGAAGATGGAGCCGATCTGGGAGAAGTACGCCGAGCAGTGGGGCGTCTCCGAAGAACTCAAGTCAATCGAGGAACTCTAAACCCTCATGTCCTTTCTCAGTTCACTGAACAGGTGGCTAGCACGCCTCGCGCGTCTAGCCACTCAAGTGCTCATTCCCCTATTCACCATCACAGTGGTCTACCAGGTGTTGAGCCGATACATTCAGGGTATTCCTCGCGTCCACTGGACCGAGGAGTTTGCCCGCGGTTCGCTCCTCTGGGTGGTGTTCCTTGGTGCGGCATTCGCGTTCGCGTCTGATCGGCACTTCACCATCGAGATGCTGCCGGGGAAGATGCGCCCGCGCTTTCGGGCAGTCATCGACTTGGTCGCTACGGCACTGATAGTGACGATTCTGGTGGCACTCCTGACCGGTAGCGTTACCAACTTCGAGGCAGGCTTCGGGCGTGTCTCGCCGATGTCGGGCGTAAGTCTCTCGCTCGCGTACGCCGCGTTGCCCGTCTCGTTCGCGATCATGCTGCTGCAGTCCGTTGAGAACTTCCTTAAGGTGATTCCGCGGCTGTCGTCGAACTCGTCCGCTCACACCGAGGAGGTAAGCGCATGATCACGCTCGCACCGGGCATCATCGTCCTCATCATGGTCATCATCTTCTTTGGCGCCATGTACCTGCGCGTTCCAATCGCCTTCGCGCTGGTGCTCGCAGTCCTCCCGTTTATGCTTTCCGATAATCGCTTCGACCTCGAACTCCTCGCGCAGCGTATGTACGCGGGCATCGACTCGTTCATCTTGCTCGCGGTGCCGTTCTTTATCCTTGCGGCGAGCCTCATGACGGCCTCAGGCATCACAGAGAAGCTGCTCGACTTCGCTCGTTCGATCGTGGGCGGCTTCCGAGGCGGCCTCGGTGTGGTGAACATCACCGGCTCGATCGGTATGAGCGGTATGTCAGGGTCGTCGACCGCCGATGTGTCGGCAATCGGCAAGATGCTCATTCCCCAAATGCTCAAGAGCGGCTATGACAGGGGATACGCTGCCGCAGTGACCGCAGCTGGCGCGATTATCGCGTCAATCATTCCACCGAGCATCCAGCTCATCGTGTGGGGCTCGCTCTCGAATACCTCGATCGGCAAGCTGTTCCTCGGCGCCATCATCCCGGGCGTTGGCGTGGGCCTCGCGCTTATGTTCGTGGCATGGTTTGTCGCGGTACGCAACGGGTACGCACGTGATGCGAAGTTCCAGTGGAAGGTGTTCGGCTCGACCTTCGTGAAGGCGCTTCCCGCCTTCGGCATTCTCGTCATCGTGTTCGTCGGCTTCCGCTTCGGTCTCGTGACCGCGACAGAGGCTGCGGTGACCGCGGTGATCTACGCGCTCGCAGTGGCGCTCGTGTATCGCACGCTCAGCTGGAAGAAGCTCCTCGAAGCCATTAAAGAGACCGCTGAACTCACCGGAACGGCCCTGCTCGCGCTCGCGGCCGCATCTGTCATCGGCTACCTCCTCGCGATCTACAACATCCCGTCGATGTTCGAAAGCATCCTCTCCGGAGTTCCCGGATGGGCTGTGCTCATCGTCATCACCATCATCCTGCTCGTCTTTGGCTGCTTCATGGACGCTCTGCCGGCAATGGCGATTCTCATCCCGGTCTTCGCGCCGTTCGTGATCGCTGCTGGTATAGACCCCGTGCAGTACGGCGTGATCGCGGTGATGACGCTCGCTGTGGGTCTTATCACCCCGCCGGTCGGTATCTGTCTGCTGATCGCCTCGCAGATCGCTGGAGTACCGATGCTGAAAGCAGTGAAGCCACTCATGCCGTTCCTGCTCGCAATCGTCACGGTCATCGGCCTATGTATCGCATTCCCGCAGATCGTTCTGTGGCTGCCGTCGACGGGAAAGTGAGATGCAGGCACATGAACTCGTAGAGGTTGAGTCGCACGACGATGGAGTTGTCGTCGTGCGACTCAACCGCCCGACCGCGCTCAACGCGCTCTCGCAGGCGCTCATGTCGCAGTTGGCAGACACACTCGAGGATGTTCAGCGGATGCCAGGCGTTCGTGGCGTGGTGCTTTCGAGTACTTCGCCGCGGGCGTTCTGCGTCGGCGCTGATACGAAAGAAATCGCGACCCTTTCGCGGCAGCAGTTCATCGTCGCGAACCGCCGCGGTGGCGAGGTCTTCCAGCGGATCGAAGATCTGCCGTTCCCGGTTGCGGCAGCGGTAAACGGCTACGCCCTCGGCGGCGGCTTCGAACTTGCCCTCGCATGCGACGCACGCTTCGCGAGCGAGGGCGCGACCTTCGGACTCCCCGAGGTGAGCATCGGATTCATCCCAGGCTGGGGCGGCATCCGTCGCCTGTCCTCAGCGATCGGCGTGGCCCGCGCGAAGCGGATCGTGCTCACCGGCGAGCGGCTCACCGCCGCGCAGGCGAGTGAGCTCGGCATCGTCGAGCACCCGATTGTGGCCGATCCCGATGCCGCAGCCGTGGAATTTATCCGTTCCATTCCTGAGGGGCGTCAGCGCTCGATCGCGATCACGAAGCACATGTTCTCACGCATCGTGAACGAGCCCGGTTCGGCGAACCTCGAAACTCTGTACATGTCTGAACTACTCACGGAGGATACCTATGATGTTTAAGGCCGAGGAATTGAGCCTCGGGCTCGAGTCTCTTAGGGAGTATTGCGAGACGGTGCTTGCGCCCCGCAGCAATGAGATCGACGAATCGAACGAATTCATCCCGCTCGGTGCTCAAGGACATGGCGGCGATTGGGCAGCAGCGACTCCACCTTGACGGGCATGAGATCAATTGGGCTTCCGAAGCCTGGCATCGCATCCACGAGGCGAGCTAGCTCATCGCCGGGTATTCGACAGCAACGGCCGTTGCGACGAGTGTCGCTCGACTGCACTCGTACCTGCTCGTGAAGTACGCCGCAGCGGAGGTGCGCAATAGGTGGCTCGAGCCGACCCTCAGCGCCGAGGCGTCAGACGACGTCTGGCTCCGCGCGCTCGATGTGAACCTCACGGCCAGCCTCCGCATCGTCCGGGGACTCGAGACGACGCTCCGAGCTGCTGAGCACGGCGCGATCGTGAACATCTCTTCGCAGATCTCGCCTCAGACCGCGATCACCGCGACCGCATACTGCGTGCGCTGCCCGCCACTGGGACGAGCTCTGTCGCGTATATCAAGCACCTGTTCTCGCGCATCGTAAACGAAGCCGAGTTCGCCAATGTGAGCACGCTGTTCGTGGCGGAGCTCATCAACAAGAAAAAGAGGAACACCGATGGCCAAGTTTGACGACGACCCCACGCTGCACGCGCTGCGCACCTACTGTGACGATTCGCTGAGCGCGGCGGCAATGGAGATCGACCGCTCGGGGGAATTCCTTCGCGATGTACTGCTCGATTTCGCCGAGATGGGCATTCAGCGCCTGCACCTCGACGACAACCAGGTGAGCGCCGATTCTCGCTCGTGGATGCGCATCCACGAGTCCAGCAAGCTGATCGCCAAGTCTTCCACCGCTGCTGCTGTGGCGGTGAGCGTGGCGCGTCTCCACACTTACCTCCTCGTGAAATACACGGCCGCTGAGCTACGCGACAAGTGGCTCGAGCCCACGCTCTCGGCGACGGCGTTCGGCTCGTTCGCGATAACCGAGCCCGACGCAGGCACCGATGTGCGTGCCATGTCGACGATCGCCAAGCGCGTCGAAGGCGGCTATCAACTGAGCGGCCACAAATGTTGGATCGGTCTCGCTCCCATAGCTGACTACTCATTCGTGCTCGCCAAGCTCGATAGTGATGACCGTGGTGCCCAGACCGTCGCGCTCTTCGTGGACCTGTCGAGCGGCGGTGTCTCGCGCCCCGCGCAGGAGCCACTTTCGGGACTGCGCGGCATGCCGAACGGCCAACTAGCTTTCGATGATGTCTTCGTACCTGAGCTCAACCGCCTCGACTGCGACGGCTTTATGGGGATGATGGACGGGCTAAACCTCGCTCGGATCGAAGCCGCTTCGTACTCGTGCGGCCTCATCCTGCGCTCGATCGAGCTATCGGTGGAACGCGCCGCGAACCGCGAGATCTTCGGCGAGCCGCTCCTGAAGAAGCAGATCACGCAGCAGCGCATAGGCCAGATGTACGCCGACTACCTCGCCGCTGACATGCTCACCGAACGTGCCGTGGAGTCCTACGCTAAAGGTGACGGCGGGGATCCGACTCTCATCTCTACCGCGAAGCTGTTCGCCACTGAAAAAGCGCGCCATCACAGTGACACCGCCATGCAGTTCTGGGGTGCCGCCGGCCTCGTGATGCACTCCGATGTGGAGCGCATTCACCGTGACGCAAAAGTCATGCAAATCTTCGACGGCACGAGTGAGATCCATCAGCTCATGCTTGGCAAGCAAGCCGTCCGTGCCGTCGCAGGTGGCGCAGAATGAACAGTGCCTCGATCGTTAAAGAGCTGCGAACTCAGCGCGAGGACTGGTTCTCCGAGCAACCAGGGACGACGCCCGGCTTCGGTTCGTTGGCAGGAAAAACAGTGCTGGTGACCGGATACTACGGAGGACTCGGCCAGGCAATCAGCAGCGAAGTGCGCGATGCTGGGGCATTCGTGATCGGCACTGACCTTCCGACAGGAGGGCAGCGCATGGACCGCGACGATTTCGCCTTCATCCCGGCCGACCTACGCGATCGGGAAGATGCAGCGCATCTCGTCAGGACTGTCTCAAGCGTGGGTCTGAACGCGCTCGTGAACAATGCTGGGGTCATGGCAGAGGTGCCTCTCGCAGACACCGACGAGGCGCTCTGGGGTGCAGCGCTCGACGTGAACCTTACCTCGGCATATCGACTGAGCCGCGGACTGCTCGACGCTCTCCGGCAGGAGGCCACGGCCAACATCGTAAACGTCAGCTCCCAGCTTGCTTATACGGGAGGCGCAACCCTTACCGCCTACGGTGCGTCGAAGGCGGGACTCATCGGCCTCACGCGCAGTCTTGCGAGAGAGTTGGGGCCCAGTATCCGGGTTAATGCCATCGCTCCCGGACCCGTGGTCTCGCCGATGACTGAGGCGCACATGACTGAAGAATGGGTCGCCCGGAAGACCGCCAACCTCATCGCAGGACGCATGGGCGAAGCTCGCGAAATCGCCACTGTCGTCCGCTTCCTACTCAGTGACGCAGCAAGTTTCATCTACGGCCAAACGCTCTCAGTTAACGGTGGAGGCCACCTATCATGACCGTCGATGTGGTTCTAAACCCGATCTCCATCAATGACGAAGCTATTCATCAGCTCGTCGGCCAGCAGTGGTCGTTCTCGCGGACGATCGGCGAGTACGATGTGCTGTCTTTCGGGGGAGTAACCGGCGACCTGGCTGCGAACCACACCGATGAGCAGTACATGCGCGCCAACGGATTCGACGGCCGGATTGCGCATGGCGTTTTACTGCTGGGTTACACCTCAGCCCTCAGCACCCGCGTCGCCGACCTAGTCGCTGAACCGGTAGTCTCGCTCGGCTACGACCGTGTGCGCTTCACCGCTCCGGTCACCATCGGCACGACCGTAACCGTGCAGTACACCGTGATCGAAGTCGACAGGCTCAAGCGGAGAATTTACTCCGAGACGCGGATCGACGTGGCGCGCGAGCACCAAACCGGCGAAGGCGTCACCGCGCTCTTCGCCACCCATATCATGAAGGCAGTGTGAGTATGCAATCCTCCATTACTAACGTTTCTCCCGCTCGCGTCCTCGTGACCGGTGCCGGGCACAGCATCGGCCTCGGGATTGCCAAGCACTTCCTGAGCCTCGGCGCACAGGTCACCTTGCATACGCGAGAATCCAACATCGAAGGCGTCATCGAAGGCGTCATCGAAGGGGTTGAGCAGCGCGCGCACTTCTTTTCAGGAGATCTCACGGTCGAAGCTGACGCGGAGCGCGTCATCAATAGCGCGGCCGCTGCCATGAGTGGACTCGATGCCGTCGTTGCAAACGTCGGCGGACTCCTTCAGCGTGTCGCCATCGAGGACATGACAACGGACCACTGGCAGAGGGTTATGAACGTCAACGTAACCTCGACGATGCTGACGATGAAGCACGCGCTGCCGTATCTAAAGCAGTCGGAAGCTGGTGCCATAGTCACGCTCGCATCACTCGCTTCGCACAACGGCGGCGGGCCCGGAGCATCTGCTTATGCAGCAGCCAAAGCGGCGGTCATCGGCCTCACCAAAGCCGCCGCGAAGGAGTTTGCCGCATACAGCATCCGTGTCAACGCGGTCGCGCCTGGGTTCATTGGCAGCACGCGTTTTCACGACACCTTCAGCTCCGCACAGTCTCAGCAGAACATGATCGCGAACACTGCGCTGAGGCGGGCGGGCACTACGCACGACGTCGCTCAGCTGGTGGCTTTTCTCGTGAGCCCAGCGGCGAGCTTCATCACCGGCGAAACGGTGGACATTAACGGCGGACAGTGGTTCCGCTAGGCGTTACGAAGTTAAGATCTAGAGATTGGTAGTGACGAGAATGACACAGCAATTGACGCTGCTTTCGCCGTCTGGGGAGCGCACCCTGGTAGAGCTGAAGGAGGCTCCAGACTTTACTCGACCGGCTGCGCCGTTGCGCAGCCGGGTGGCGTACGCCGCCGCCCACGTCGTGCCACGGACAGCTGGCGACAACACCCCGAACGCACCGGCCGACATCGACTGGGACGCAACGCTCGGGTTCCGCCGCAACCTCTACTCGTGGGGACTCGGCGTCGCCGACGCGATGGACACTGCCCAGCGAAACCTGGGACTCGACAGCGTTGCAACCCGCGAACTCATCGCCCGATCGGCCGAAGTCGCGCGCTACAGCGGGGGGGCTCTCGTCGTCGGTGTGAATACTGACCACCTCAGCGATGTGTCGGTTTCCCTCGCCACAGCCATTGACGCCTATAAGGAGCAGCTGCACTTCGCTGAAGATCACGAAGCCCCGGCCGTCCTCATGGCCAGCCGCCACATCGCGCGTGCCGCAGACGGTGCTGCGGACTATGCTCACGCATACCGTGAGGTGCTCCAATCGGCGTCGCAACCGGTAGTGCTGCACTGGCTTGGAGAGGCATTCGATCCCTCCCTTGCCGGATACTTCGGCTCGCGCGAGTGGCAGTTCGCCGCCGCGACGGTGATCTCGATCATCGAGGAAAACGTCGACCGGGTCTCAGGTATCAAGATGAGCCTGCTTGACGCGGCAGCCGAGGTCTATCTGCGCGAGCGCCTGCCCAATGGTGTGCGCATGTTCACCGGCGACGACTTCAACTATGTCGGGCTCATTGGCGGCGCCGACGTGCCGGTCGCGACGCAACCCGACATCGACCCTTCAAGTGAGCGACGGCACTCAGATGCACTCCTTGGTGCCTTCGCGGCCATTGGACCGGCAGCATCTGTCGCCATTCAGGCGCTTGATGCCGACGACCCTGCACGATATTTAGAGGTCCTCGCGCCCACTGAGGAGCTCAGTCGCCAGATTTTCTCGCACCCGACCTACTTCTATAAGACTGGGGTCGCATTCCTGTCGTGGCTCAACGGACACCAGCCTGCATTCCAAATGATGTCGGGACAGCATTCCAGCAGGAGCCTGCCGCATCTCTCGAGGATTGTCGAACTGGCAAACGCGGCAAACGTGCTTGAGGATCCAGCGCTTGCAAGCGAGCGCTGGCAAGCGATGCTTCGTCTCAACGGCGTGGAGGCGTGACGTGGACGCCCAAGGTGGATGGCATTTCACGGCCTGATGTGAACAAGACGACTTCGAGCGTGCGAACCGAGGTGCGGTGATCACGATGACTTCGGAGCAACCGGAATCGGCGTCGCACAACACTGTACCTGGGCGCAGATGCCACAGCTAACGCACACTGGTCGACTATCTCGAGGAGGTGTCGGAGGGTCGGTCGATACGTAGCGGCGGGGGATGGCACTCATGCTGCCTGCCGTCACGGGTGACTAGTCAACGTATTGCAGGTAGTTATTGGTCACGGTAAACGGCACGGGGCCGGCGTGGGGCTCGCGGTGCTCGTCGCGGTCGCGGCAGCCGGCGAGGCCGGCGCGGAGCTTGAGTGAATCGAGGGTGGGCCAGAGAGCGCGCTGGTGCCAGTCGACCAGGGCAGAGGATGCCTTGGCCGACCGGGTGTCATAGGCCGCGCGGTGCGCGACCATGAGCGCGGTGAGCTCCTCGACTGCGATGGGATGCCGGTACCAGCAGGCTGGCAGTCGATAGCTGGGATCTGCGAGGTTGGTGAGATACCGGCCGTCGAGCCAGGTCACGAACTTACCGAGCTCCTCCCAGAGCTTGACGGCCTGATCGCGAGGCAATGTGGCCCAATAGTAGGGACCGCCTGCTGCGCGGAGCTCGTACATGTCGAACAGGTCGGGCAGGATCGTCTCGACGTTCACCAGCCGGGCGTCGAGACCCTCGATGCTTATCGGGTCGAGCTCGTCCTCGCTCATGCCGTGATCCCCTCGAGGCGCAGCGACCAGTTCTGCGACTCGCGCAGGTCGTCGGCGTCCGGGCGGGTCCACCAGGGGGTGAGCTGCACGACGGCTTCCTTCTCCCGGTAGAGCAAGAGCGCTTTCCCTTCGGGTATTTTGCGGATGTCTTCTACCTTCATCCGTCGTTCCTCGCGTTCGCTTGTGGAGGTGGAGGACGTGTCCCGACCGTTGCCGCGCTGCACGGACGTGCTGGTTTGCGTGGTGTGGTGGGTGCCGATCAGCCGGGAGATTTTCTCCAGGAATGACTCGTCGGCGAGGCCGCCGAAGATGATTTTCGCGGCCGATGATTCGAAGATCGTGGTCGCCGCTTCGGGGCCCCACTTGCCGACGAGCTGGGACATCGACTGGGCGAAGATCCAGGTGTGCAGGCCGCGGCCGCCGCCGTCGCTCATCAGGTTCGGTAGCTGCGGCAACGGCGACACGTTGGCGACCTCATCGAGCACGAGCGTCATCGCCGTGGGCAGACGGCCGCTTGTTGTGTGCTGGGACACGGTTTTGGCTTCCTCGATGATCGCGGAGACCAGCGCGGTGATGATTGGCGCGGTCGAGGATTCGCGGGAGTCGTCGACCAGGCAGTAGATGGTGTCGGTGGAGAGCACGAAGTCCTGCGCTCGGAACGGGGCCACGGGTTCCGTGTCGTCGCCGTCGTCCGTGGACCGAGCCGGGCAGAGCAGGTCGAGCACGCGGGCATCCGTTAACGATGCGGTGATGCGGGAGAGGGTGGTTTTGGTGTTGCCGATGGTTTCGGGGGCATCTTCTCGGCACCACTGGTCCAGTTCGCGAGCCCAGATTGCCCCGTTGGGCGAGAGGTCGCGGAGAATCGCGGACGGTTCGTGATCGTTGAAATCCTGCGCCCACCGCACGACGTCGCGCATGTCTCCTCCAGGGATGAGCGCGGCGGCGTGCAGGAGCGACCGGAGGATGATCTTCACCCCTTCGACGAAGTGAGCGGAGTCCTTCATCCCAGCGGATCCGGCGGGCCGGGCATTGACGATCGCGGCTGCCCGGGACTGGGCGGCGTCGGGCCGGTCGCAGCCAGTGACCATATCCCAGCGAGCCTTGTCGGGCCAGCGGGTGATGCCGTCAAAGTCAAACACGAACACACGCCCGAGCTCGCTGCGCTTCTTCACGGTGACCCGGAAGACATCCGCTTTGGTCGAGGTGGCCACGACGGCGCCGGCGGCGTCGACGATGCGCCCGATCGCGAGGTACGCGCTCTTGCCGGCGCGGGGTGGGGCGATGGTGCAGGAGGTGTCTTCTTCGCGGATGGTGACGGGCTTGCCGTCGAGGTGGGCGAACGGGGCGACCGCGGGAACGCCGTGACCGGTGACGCGCTTACGCAGCTCGGCGCCGGTCGAGAGCTCGGCTTTCTGAACGGTCTTCCGGCGGTCCCACAGGATGAAGGAGCCGCCGAGAACTACGCCGATGATTACCGTCCAGGCTCCGACCCAGATGCCGAGCAGCTTCAGGTCGGGCGCGGTCAGCCCGCGCTGACGGAAGCCATCGTCGTTTCCCGTCGCCGTCATGACCAGCGCCTGCAGGGTCTGGTCGAGGCGCAGGGCTCCGATCCCGGTTCCCGCGCTGAGAAAAGCGAGGTGCACGATGAGGACCATCGCCAGGATGATGCCGAGCAACGGCCACGGCGGCTGGTTCTGCTGGACGGAGCGGGCCATCGTTAGAGCCCGTCGGCGACGGCCGCGCCGGCGCGAAGCCACGCGGCGCGCGTCGATGGCCGCACCGCGTCGTACCGGAGCGCTCCCCCGTGCAGCGCCCGGTCGAACGGGATCGTCACCGCCATTCGGGCGAGCCCGGTGAATCCGTCGGCGACCCGTTTCGCATCGGCAAGTGTGCTGTTGCGTTCCGATTGCAGCACGACCACGACGGCATTGCGGGCCAGGGAGGCCGAATGCTCATCGCGCTCCGACAGCGCCTCCAGCAGGAGCGCACCGGATTCGGCGGACTCCCCCAGGGCGGTGGTGGCCACGACGAGCTGGTCGGTGTGGTCGATCATCCGTAGCCACCGAGGCGCGGACTCATCGTTGCCGGAGTCGAAGAACACCAGACGAAAATACTTCGCGGCCACCTCGTGCAGAGCATCGAAGTCGTCCTGGGTGATGCGCTGCTTGGTCGCCAGCAGCTCCGGGTTCGAGCGCAGCACGTCGTACTTGTCGCTGGTCTGGTGGTGCACGAATCGTGCCAGATCCGAGATCTGCGCGGAGGGCGACAGCAACCTCACGGTGTCCGGGAGGAGATCCTGCACGGTCGCGTCGTGCGGGCCCTTCTCGGTGCGCCACCCGAGGGTTCCACGGGTGTCGTTGTTGTCCCACGCCAGCACACCGGCGCCCCCGTGCCGGGCGAAGACGGCCGTGAGCATGGCGGTCGTGAGCGTCTTCCCGACTCCGCCCTTGCCGTTGACCACGGAGATCTTGCGTGGTCCGGGCCAATGCTGGCTGACGGCTTGCACGTGCCTACGGCGTTCGCGTTCCAAAACGGATGCCGGCACCTGCAGCCCGGTCGTGCGGGCAAGCAACCCACGCCATCCGTTCGTCGCCGCCGGCTCGCGACGCTCATCGATGATGAAGGATGCGCGTGCCGCCTTGCGGGTCGGCAGCTCGTCCCCCGAGTCTTCCGCGGTCTCATTCGCCTCCGCGGTAGAAGCGTCATGGAGGGGCGAAACAGCCGCAGAAACAGCCGCAGCTGCTGTCGGCTCGGAGAGGTGGGCGGACAGCTGCTCCGCCGGGAGGGAGGGTGGCTGGATCTTCTGGGAGACCGGTGCAGTTTCCTCCTCCGCCGGCGGAAGAGGTTCGTCTTCGCGGAGGTGGCCGTCGGGGCTCGCCACGAGACGCCACTGACCGGTGTGGTCGTGCACCTCAAGGCGGACATCGGTACCGAGTCCGCTGGCGAGCTTCACGACGCGGCTCATGATCTTGGTGCGCAGCTCGGCAGAGGTTGACGCGGTGAGGGTCTCGGGGTTGCCGAGAACGTTCAGCTCCACGGTCGTGTCGGTGACGACGGCGCGCACCTCGGGAAGAGGAACGGTGGTGGTGATGCTCATTCGCGGTGTCCTATCTGTTGTACCAACTGGGGGTCGCCGGTGGGCCAGAGCCTGTCCAGCGCCGATTCATCGAAAAGGGGCTCGTCGCTTTCCGGGACGAGGGTGGGGGCCGGCTGATCGCTCGCGGAGCCGGCCTCGACGGCCTCGTCGGTGCTGAAGAGGTCGCGTTCCCACTGTGTTGAGGTGGCGAAGGCGTCGACGATGTAGGAGAACCGGCCGACGTAGGCGAGGAACACGCCCGACTGCAGCGTGAGCGCGAGACGGGCGTGTGCGGGAGAAAGCTTGAGCCGGGCGGTGAGATTGTGTTCCTCTTGCGTGTTTTGGCGGAAGATGAACTTGTTTTCCATGTCCCCGGCGATCGAATACGCGAGGGTGCGTTCCTTGGAGCCCTCTTCTCCGACGGCGTCGAAGTCGCTCATCTTGTGCAGGATGACGATGTTGGACACCCCGTAGTGCCGGGACAGCTTCAACCACTGCTGATAGGTGCGCAGGGCCTGTTCGGTGGCCATGTCCCGCCAGCCTTCCTCGCGGACGAGGTAGCGGGTGCGTTTGGCGGAGCGGTCCGAGATGACGGCCTGAATCCAGGAGGACGTGCAGATCTGGGTGAGTTGTGCTGCCAGCTCGCTGCGGTCAAACAACGCCGAGGTGTCAACGACAACCATGGGCGCGTCTGGATCGAACGCGACCGTGCTCTCCCCTTCGAACAAACCCTGCAAGTCGCCGGCGACGAACCGTTCCAGAACGTGCCGGGCTCGTTCGCCGTTGCTGGCCATCTCCGGCCGGTAGCCCGGGGCGCTCTGGTCCGGGGACACCAGCGCCTGCCACACGTGGGTGATGGTGGGCCGGTCGTGGGTGACGGTGATCGCGTGCTCGAGGGCCCAGTTGATGGCGGTGTGTTCCATCGGGGACAGTTTCGCCTGCCCCTGGATGGTGGCCTCGATGACGCTGGTGAGGGTCGCCCGGCGGCGGTCACGGACCATGATCTCGTCGACGTCGTCGGACACCCCCGTCTGGCGAGGACCTCGATCGAGCGGGTTCAACCGCGCGGTGGTGTTCTCGCCGCCGATCGCGATGACCTGGCCGCCGACGGCTTCGGCCACGATCACCCACTCCCCCTTGGAATCTGAGGGCACCACGACCTGGTGGCCGAACGCGAGCGACCGGGTGCACAGCTGTTTGATCGTGCCGGACTTGCCGGAACGGTACGCGCCGATGACGAGGATATTCGTGGACAGGGCCGCTTTCGCGGTGGTGTTCATATACAGGTCCCACGGCGAGAAGTGCCACAGCACGTCGGCGTTCAGATCGACGCCGAGCAAGGGGCCGTCATGACCGAGGCCATCGTCGGCGACGAACGGATAGATGCCGGCGAGGTTGTGGCTCGTGGCCTGGTGCGGTGGCTGCGCCAGCTGCATCCAGTTCCAATACTCGCCCGTGGAGACACCTGGGCCGAGCGGGCCGGCGGCGGCCGCGGGGAATCGGACATCGCGGTCTGCGGTGTTCTGCCCGTCACGGGCCTGTCGGAGCCGGGCGATCTGCTGGCGTAGCTCCTTGCGCTGGCGGCGGGTGAGCTTCCCAGGTGGGGTGACGTTGAAGACCTGTTGGGCCATTACTTCATCCCCTGTCCGAGCGGGAGAGCACTGACCATGAGCGCTTCGGCCTGCTGGCAGTACAGAATCTGCGGTTCCATTCCGGCGCGGGTGAGCGCGTTGCGCATGCCAGCGAGAGACGAGTTCAACTTCTCCTCGCTGGTTGCCGATACGGTCAGGTAGGCACCGTACCGATACTCGCCCTCCCCCGCGACGATGCTCTGCTCTTGATCGATCAGGGCATCCCAGTCGGCGTTGTCGGCCGCGCTGTCTTGCTGGTTGCGTTTGGCTTTCACTCGTTGGTTGGTACGCCAGGTGCGCTTTTCATCGTCGATGCGCTTGAGCGCGGAGCGGGTCTTCACCGGGGTAAGGACCAAGGAGAAGATGTGGGTGACGGCCTCGCCGGAGTTCGGGTGCCGGGCGAAGACCAGCGGTTCGATGAAACCGACGTGGGTTTCGGTGCGCGGCCATTCGTGGATCCACATGGTGGAGTGCCAGCCGGAATCAGAGCGGACGATGCCGTTTTTCCCGGCCGGTTCGTCGAGCGCCATGGGCCCGATTGCGGCCAGGTCGACGCCGGCATCGTCCTGCAGGCGGCTTTGCGTGGCGGAAAGGTATTCGGGGTCGAACGCGGTGCGTCCCAGCGCTGCCCACTCGCGCACACTGAGCCACTTGCGCACGTCGAACCGAGCCGAGCGGAGGGCATCCGTCACGTTGGCGGTCTCGATGCGGGCCAGCGCGAGAATGCCCGGCTTGCCGCCGCCGAGGTTCTTGATCTGGCCGTGCAGCTTGACCAGATCGAAGGTCAACGTGACGTAGTTCTTGTGCGAGACCGCGAAGGACTCGGACTGGTCGAGGACATTGCCGTAGTTGTGGGCGACCGCAGACCTGGGGTCCAGGCCCCGGCGGGTGACGGTCTCGGCGTAGAACTGGCGGGCTGGCAGGATCGTGGTGGGTACCGTGCGTTCCTGGAGCGAGACGCGGGTGATTCCGTCGCGCTGGGTGAACCCGGCGAGTACCTGGCCCCAGTTTCGGGCGAGTTCGTTGCGTTCGGGGATTTCGAGCATCAGGAATCCCTGCACCTCAAGCTCCGCGGTGATTGAGATTGTCTTGGAGAACGGGTTGTACGCGACGGCCTGTCCGTCCGCATTCCACACCTGGATGCTCGCGAGCCGGCCGGGCAGGTTCAGGGTGCCGACGATCTGTGGGCGTTCGGGCCGGAACCTGGTTGTCGTGCCGCCGAGCGCTCGGCGCACCTGCAGGGAGACCCATTGCGCGGCAATGCGTGGGAACGCGACCCCGTGGTACTGGGCCAGACCGGCGACGGCCAGCGTCAACCAGATCGGCATCGAGACGAAGAATGCGGGGAATCCCCACCGGTTGATTGAGACGATTGCGATTCCCGCCGCCGCCGCGAGGGTGATGAGATTCCACATGTCCAGGCCGGCGATGATGCCCTGGGTGTTCTTTCGAGCCAAGCGGATGGGGCGATCAGTGGAATGGGTACTCATACGAGATCCTTTCGTGCCTATCGGGCGGAAGAGGGTGCAGTGGACTTCGACGGCGACGGCGACGGTCCGGCCGGCGCGGTGGCAGGTTGCCCGGCGGGCTTACTGGCCGAGGGGGTCGGTTTGGTGGCCGATGGGTTTCGGCCCGGCGAGGTGCGCGGGGTCGGGCCGCCGCTGCTCGGCGCTGACGGGGCTCGCCGGCGGACGGCGGCGGTGCGGCTGGCGACGGCGGAGCTCAGGCTCCGGGCTGCGCGGCCACCGCTCTGCTTGGCCGTGGCCCCGCCCCGCGAGGCGATGTTGTCGATCGCGGAGGTCGCTCCCGCACCGATGAAGGAAAATAGGCTGAACACGGCGACCGGGGCGAAGGCGATCATGATCATCCCCAGGCCCAGCGGAAGAGCCTGAATACTCCACATGCTGTCGACCTCGGCGAAGCCCTTAAGGACGAGCATGAGGAATCCGAGGGTGAGCGGGGTAGTCAGGATGAGCGCGATCACGGCGGAGAACCAGCGGATGACCCATTGCACGCCGATCTTCATCGGAAACAGCATGAATGCGACCGGGCCAAGAGCGACCAGCGCAGCGAGGGCAAGGTTGCGGAAGCTGAACACGAAGACCAGCACCACCACGCCAATCACGAGCAACGTCAGTACGGCCTGGGCTAACCAGATGTTCCCGAGGCCGCCGCCGAAGATGATGTTCTCGACCGTCCTGTATAGGCCCTCGCCCTGGCCGCCGCGCGTGAGCAAGGGGTCGACGAGCTGATCGACCACGTCCACGATGTTGCCCACCAGCCATAGCGAGCCCGCGGAGAGTGGAACGGCCAGGAAGAATCGGATGATGGCTGCCGTGAGTTCACCGCTATCGCGCGACCACAGTGCCGTGGTGATGGCCACGACGCCGGCGATCAGGATGACGATCAGGACCACCCAGCTCCACCACGCCCATTCACTGACGGCCGCCGTCCACAAGTAGGAGTTCGTATTAAACGATGTGTTCTCGATCACCCACGCGATACCACCGGTGATCACGGAGGCGATACCGCGGGCCATGGATTCCGCGACGGTGCACATCGCGTCGACCGCGCCGCAGCCATACTCCAGCTTCAACTCCTTACCGCCTGTGTCCGTGAGGGCTCCAACATTGTCCTGTGACCGTGTGCACACAGTCACAGTGGCGCCGCTGTATTTCACTCCTTTGAAACAGCGTTCGGGTGTGCCGTCATAGACGTCTTCCGGGGTGCAGGAAATGCGTGCGGCGCTGCCGGTGCAATCGAGGGGGAATGCGGGTCCGCTCCACGGCTCGCCCTCGATCGCCCCGGCTGAAGCAGCTGCTGCGGGGAGGGGTGTAGCTGCCTGAGCGGCGGTCGCACCGACTCCGCCCAGCGCTGCGGTGAGCACGAGGAGGGCAGCAATGCCGAGGAGCCAGCGCATGTTAGAAACCGAAGTCGAAACCGACGGCGAAGGCGAATATCGCGTTCACCGCGCCGAGTCCCGCCGCGACGGCGAGGATCTTCAGGATCCACTCCCCCGACCAGGACTGGAACCGTTCGGAACCGCCACCCTTGGTCACCACCCCCACGAAGGCGATGATCAGCATGATCAAGACGACGATGAGTGCACCCGCCAAAATGAAGGAGCCAATGCTGATCAAGCCGGAGATGAAGGGTGCGTCCCAGTCCGGAGTGATGTCGGGGACATCCACCGCGGAGGGGACTCCGCTGAGTGCGGTCCAGAGGGGGAGGTGCAAGGTGTGCCTTTCGGTTGGTGCGATTAGAGGGTGATTCCGCGGACCTGCAGGAAGGGAACGGGGCTAACCCGTTGCTCACCCACGCGAGTTTCGAAGTGCAAGTGACAGCCAGTGGATTGACCTGTTGTGCCTTCCCTGGCAATGACAGCACCCGCCTGAACGGTGTCGCCGGGTGAAAACCGTGCGCTGTCCCAGGCCAGATGCGCGTAGAGGGTCTGGACGGTGTCGGGGTGATCGATCATGATGCGGAACCCGTAGCTGCCTTCCTCGCCGACTTGTGCGATCGTTCCGGAACTGGCGGCGTAGATGGGTTTGTTGCAGCCGCTTGCCATGTCCATGCCCCAGTGCACGCTGGAGCAGTAGGTGCAGGGGGCCGCACGGGGACCGAAATCGTCCGTGACCTGGTAGCCGGACACGGGCAGTGTCCAGTCGCCGCTCACGATCGGACTCTGCGCAACACGATTCGACGGGGCGGTCTCCCCAGACCCCAGGGCGACCGCGAATACCACGGGCAGGGAGAGCATCGTCACCAGTGATGCAATCAGCACGAGGATGAGCGTGAGTGCCCATTGACCGAGTCGCTGGGGCCCAAACACCTTGATGGCGGTGGCAACCAAGGGCGCGGCCAAGGTTATTTCCTCGTTTCGGGGAAGAACCGGATGAGTTTGCAGTCGGCCGGCGTCTGACTCGACCCTGCCGTAGGGGTTGTGCCGCCGCACAGAACCTGCACACTTACCGCGTATCGCTCCTGATAGTTGGCATTATCGCGTCCCACGTAAGTTGCCAGAACATTGGTCGTGACGAGGTGGTATCCATCGGCGATCAGTGCGTCCAGAGATCCTGGTTGGGGGCTCAGGTGGTCGTAATCGATAAGAACGTCGCCGTCGACCTTCGCGGTCACCGTCATCTCGTTGATAGCCTGCGCGTCCCAGTCACTGTCCGGCACGACCACGCGACGGTTCAGCTCGTCAAGTTTGCTCTTAAGCGCGTCCTGCTGGTCCGATTCGAGGTCATAGCCGGGGTCGAGCGTGTGCCAGCTGCCGAGGCCGCCGAGGAACTGCTTGCGGGTAGCCAGGTTGGTGTCATACGTTGACCCGGCGATCGCGGCCGCGATTCCGTAGGCTTTCGCATCGGCCGTGATCGGCTCGGGCGACCAGCCAAACTCGGCCACCGCCGCGTCCACGACGGACTCGGGCTTCGTCGTCGGCTTCGCGCTGGGTGTTGTGGTGCCCGCGTCCGGGGCCGGTTGTGACTGGTCACCGTCTGCAAGCGGTGATAGGAGCGCTCCCATGAGTCCAACAACACTGGCCAATACGACGACGCCAGCAGCACTCGCCCAGGCAATCTTGCGCGTTCTACGCTGGCTTTCCGTGAGTTCCACACGTTCTCGCCGGGCCATGTCATCGCCTCCCAATTGGAGCAGGTAGTACCAAGCGACAACCGGAGTCTCCCCCGTTGTCGCGGCCCCTCCTGCTCTTGTATTCGCGCACGCGGGTTCGCGTAACCCGTTCAGGGGTACCCTAGCCGCTGCCGCCGACACGTCTGGCGCCAGCGGGGACACGATGCCCAGTTGAATCATGCTTTCCGCCTCCACTCTCTGGCAAAACCCTAACATTAAGTGTTAGTGTTGACTATCGTCGTAAATCATTGCGGCAGAATGAGGGGATGCCCCGATATGCGTCCCCTGCAGAACCTCTGCCGCACACGGCGACGAGGGCGATGATGATTTTTGGTGTGAACCCGATTCGGGGAGCCATCGTCCGTCTTCTCTCTCGCCATTCTGAAGGGATGACCTCAGGTGCAATTCACCGAGAGCTCAACGCCACCTATCAAACCGTCTTTCGCCATTTGCAGGAGCTCGAGTCTGCTGGCGCCGTCACCTCGGATGCGGGCGAGAAACGGCAGGGGCAACGTGTTATCTACGTCGTCGACAGTGATGCTGTGCGAGCAGCCTTGGCCGGCTACGAGGATTATCTTCTCGAAGATTAAGCCGACACGCCGCGGGAGATATGTATTAATAGCACCCGCTTCTGCCAATCTTGATGACATGGCGATGGAACCAGGACGTAGACGGCGACAGGATAACTCTCCTACCGTTCTGCTGCAAGTGAGAGTTGACCCCGAGATATTCACGCTCGTCAACGAGGCTGCTGCTGCCAGTGGGGCAGCCAAAGCACTCTACATGCAGACGTTGCTTCGCACTCTTGCCGGAGTGGGTGGGCACCTACCTGTCCTGGACGTCGGTCGTCCCCAGCTAGAGGAGTTGCCTATTCCGGCCGCTTAAACGAAAGAGCCCGTCGCTTTCGCGACGGGCTTCTGTAAGTTTCGTAGCTCAAACCCTCCTCGCTTGCCGGCACCGAGGTTAGAGCTAATCCAGATCAACAGCCCTCACGGGAGGTTTCTCTATGTCACAGAGCATAGCGCATAAGAGGCTCGATGCACCTGAAAAGATGTTCGGCGTGTCTACATCTGAGTGGACTGCCTGGGATTTGACGCGCCGAATTAGTCCGCGTGACCAGGTGCGTGTCATGGTGCGCGAGGCCGATGGTCAGTTGCACATCAACCAATACCCTC
The DNA here is from genome assembly GCF_004403155.1 of Cryobacterium sp. Hh7. Taxonomy (NCBI): domain Bacteria; kingdom Bacillati; phylum Actinomycetota; class Actinomycetes; order Micrococcales; family Microbacteriaceae; genus Cryobacterium; species Cryobacterium sp. Hh7. Next base: position 75,827 of record NZ_SOHG01000066.1, read on the forward strand.
GTTTGTATCGTGTCGGGCCGGATGCACCCACGACGCCGTGGTGTATTCGTCTGGCCGATGCTGCGCATCAGTTTCGGTTGCTCTGCTTCGACTTTGACGCGAAGACTCCTGACGCCGTGGAGAATGCCGTTGACGACTGTGAGTCTCTTTCCGGTGTTCTCGATGAACTCTCGATCGCGCACGTGGTCTGTCAGTCGTCTGCGGGCGGCGGCCGACATGTGTGGATTGGCGTAGCTGGTGGGGCGTCCCCGGCGATTGTCGCTGCTGTCGCGCGAGAGGCCCACGCGACGTACGAAACCCTTGACCATGGCATGTTGCTGAACCCGGCCGAGGGCGCCGCGCGTCCGCCCGGGGCTCCGCACCGGGACGGCAGTACCTCGACGGTGCTCCGCGGTCGCGCCGATGTCCTTGCGGCGCTTACAACGGCGCCTGGCGAACTGGAACGGCTTGCCGTGGTGCTCGGTGAGCGTAAACCTGCCCTCCGGCACGTTGATACGCGGCCCTCAGGCCCGGTCGATGGCTCACACCACACCCACCGGGACCTCAGCAAGACGGGGGAAGCCCACATGGCCACCATCAATGGTGGTAGCAACCCGTCGTGGACGGCTTTCATGTGCCTGTTGACTGCGGCCAGCGCAGGGTGGACGCTCGGTGACGCCCTGCATGCCGCGAAGACGGCTCCCGGTATGGAGCACTTCCGCACGAAGAACACGGGGCGCGGTACGCGCCGGCCCCGCAGCGCGGGCGAGGCCCGTGAGCGCCTGGCCCGCCAGTGGGCCAAGGCGCAGCAGTACGCGGCGCTTCAGCGCCCGCTCCCCGCCGCGCAGGAACCCCGCGATCTGACCGAGTTGGACGCGATCGTCACCGACGTCGACGACCTCCTGACGCGCCTTCGCGTCAACGCCGGCCGGTGGGGACGAACCGAAGCGGCCATTTCCCAGCGCACCATCCTCATCGCGCTGGCCTACCTGACCTTGCAGACCGGGAAGCACGCCGTCGCGGCCTCCATCCGCGATCTGGCCCTGATGTCTGGCCTGGGCCGTACGACCGCCGCAATCGCCCTCCACGCCCTCACCAAAGCCGGATTTATTCAGCAGGTGCGGGGTGCTGACGGCGGAAATGCTGCCGAATGGGAGCTAACCGGCAAGTTTTCCACAGTCTCTGACACAGTCCGGTCACAACCATTTAATAACCCCCGCCCCCCTCCCGAACTCTTCACGCTCAGGGCCGAACTGGTACGCACGATCGAGTATCAACTGACCGACCAGCTCCACGACCTCTTCACACGTCAGGGACTGGGCCACCTTGCCGGGAGGATTTACGCACTCCTCCGCGAGCACGCGGCCCTAACGATCGACTCTGCTGCCCGGTTCCTGGGGGTCTCCCCCCGCCACACGGCCACGATCCTGAGCAGGCTTCGCCGTCACCGACTCATCATCAAACACTCTGAGGGCTGGGCTCGCTCACGCCGGGACGTGCGCACTCTGGCGGCTAGGGTTCTGGGTGTTGAGGGGATGCTGGAGGCCCGGCGTGAGCGGTACGTGGCGGAGCGTGAGGTGTGGGCGTGGTGGCAAGCCGAACACGCCACGATGACCAGCAGTCCTAGGCAGCGGCCGCGCCGGCCCCACGTGTCCAGTCGGCCCCTGTTTGAGGCGAGCACACCAGGTGAACGCGTGTGGCCGCGCTACCCGAGATCACCGGATGGCCGGGCCGACCATCGCCAAGCGCGCGAGTATGTCGACGACGGAATGCTTAACCCGGAAAGTCGTTGGCAGCTCTCCGCGTAGGAATAGGGGCCAGCTCACGAAACGGAATAAATACCACGCTAAGAGTTCCCGGGCCTGTGCAGGGGGCGGATTTTTCCGGCTTTGGGTTGGCGGGGTTGTCCGCGCATTGTGCCTGCAGTCGTCGCGTTTGTGTACGGTGATCTGGCGCATTCCCCGCGCCCCCGCGTCGGAAAGTCACTCGAAGTCTCGACCCCACCGGAGTGGGCCGAGTCCGTTGGACGATGAGGTGGAAACCAGCTCTCAACGCCTTCGCCATCACCTTCCACGACTGCTGGCCGAACGCAGAATCCTACTAATGAAAAACGCCGGAAACACCGTTACCGAGACACTCCCTGCAGACACGAAAGCCAGGGAAGGAGCCAAGAAGCGACCTTGCGCTCGAGGTACAAAATTCCCCGCCGTTAGCGTCGGCGTTCGACGTCCACCCAATTCAATTCCGGACAACCTCTTACGGAATTCAATTCTCGACCGATAGAAGAGGGTGAGGGAATTTAATGCGTTTTATTAAGCCTTCTACATTCGCTGACGCGCTATGGATTGAGAGCCGAATCAATGGTCAGAGCCAATGCTATTTCGTCCCTATCTAATCGATCGATTTTCCAACGAGTCGTGACCCTCCTCGTTGCAACAGCTGGGATCCTTTGCCTGACCTCGCTCGCCTCTCCGAGTCAGGCAGCAAATGCGGCGGCAAGTGCGACCAACACCAGCTATGCATTCTCTTACACGGGCACGAGTCCGACGATCACGCTCCTGTGAAACTCAACACCCAGATTAACTACACCTACTAGGGGCGAGATTCGTATGTCATTCAGCATCAGCTCCGCCTCGTCGGTCGCGGGGCTCACCCCGAGTCGAACTTCTGCCACTCGCCCTATCGACGGGCTTCCGGCCGACAAGCTCATGTCCGCTTTGACGGCATCCGATCGCGAGATCGTGTATCAAGCGACCGGGCGACGAGTCGATGAAAGTTCAAATATAGTTTCCATGTTTGCAGTCGAAATTGCGCTGGACCGTCAGTCGGGATATCTTTCGGCCGGTCAGGAAATTTCGCCGGCGTACCTTCAGCTGATGGCGACAAAGTATGCCGGTGACGAGTACTCGCAATCATTCGGTGTCGCCATCGGTAACGCATTGAGCTACCTTGCGGAACAGGCACCCCGAACAGGCATCGACGTCACTGCGTAGGCCTTTTCGAGACCTCTGCAGAGTGGAATGCGGATACGAGGACGTCTCGGAGGGTAGATGGCGCGCGCTATTTAATAGCCGGCGATAAAAGGGCGCTTTCTAGCCATCGTCGCAACACACGATCAAATCTGGGCTAGTTCTTTGAATCTATCGAAGTGCGTTTGCGATGGCTCCCAATTGCGCGATTCGCGGGGGCGAGCGTTGATCTTGGCAGCGACCTCAGCCAAGCGTTCGGGGCTGTGGAGGTCCAGGTTAGTGCCCTTGGGGAAGTACTGGCGAATGAGTCCGTTGGTGTTCTCATTGGAACCTCGTTGCCACGGTGAATGTGCGTCGCAGAAGTAGACGGGGATCGTCGTTTCTTCCTGGAACTGCCGGTACTCGGCCATCTCCGATCCTTGATCCCAGGTCAGCGTTTTCCTGAGGTGCGCTGGTAGGGCGGACATCGCCGTGCCGACCCGTTCGCGGACGGTTGCTGCGTCGTGCTTGCCGCCCAGGTGCACGAGCATCAGGAAGCCGCTAGTGCGTTCCACGAGCGTGGCAATGGCCGAGCGGTTGAACGCCCCGCAGACGAGGTCCCCTTCCCAATGGCCGGGGATGATGCGGTCGTCGACCTCGGCGGGCCGCTCGCTCAGGAGCGGACCCGAGAATCGTGAACGCCTCGCGGTGGTGCTGCGTCGGGGTAGTCGTCCGCGTCGGCCGGTGCGCAAGTGACGGGTCATCTCTCTCGTGAGGCCGTGGTTCTGCGGCGAATACAGGGCCTGGTAGATGCTCTCGTGGACAACATTCATGGCCGGCTGGCCGGGGAAGTCGACGCTCAGCTGGTGACTGATCTGTCGTGGGCTCCACTGTTCTTTCAGCATCTTCTGGATCGCGTCGCGCAACGGCGTACTCGTGGCGATCTTGCTTTGTCGAGGGCGTTTACGTGCCGCGTCGGCGAACGTTTGAGCAGCTCGGGGAGCGTATCTCTTGGCGCGCGGGGCTCGGTTACGGCGCACTTCTCGGCTGATGGTGGATGGGCTTCGCCCCAGCGCTGCTGCGATCTGGCGCAGGGACGTGCCGGCGTGCAGCGCATCGGCGATATGCACCCGCTCGTCCTCGGACAGGTATCGTGGCGAGATGACAGTGGGAGCGATCCGGGAGATTGGGGCGTAGGTCGTCTCGCGGCCGTGTGCCTTTTTCACGGTCCGGCCGTGGCGCCAGCGCATCCCCGTTCGCCGATTGATTTTCAGTGTTCGACATGCTTCAGCGTTGCTGATTCCTTGCCTCATGAGCCGAGCATATTCAACACGTGTCTCGGCCATCGGCAGCGCGCCGGTGCCCTTTTTCCGGGTTCGTGAATTGTCTTCCATCGCTACTCCTAAACGTTAGGTGTTGCGACGTTGACTGGAATACGCCCGCTGTGATTTGGCCCACATTAATGCGGTTTCCCTCCGCCGCTCGATGCGAGGGAGGGCTGCCGGTATAGTCAGTCGGTGGTGACACACGTTTCTTGGATGCGGCTGAGATCCCACAGGTGATGCAGGGCGTCGTGCTCGTTGCCGCGAGCGATCTCGAGGATGCTCTGTGGTCCGCGAACCCGGTGGATCAGGATTGAGTGCGGGTCGCGGACCGAAGAGAAGGCCTCGACCCACTCCTGGCTGGCCTTTCGCAGACCCCATAGGGCTCCTGTAAGAGTTGAGGCGCCATAACGCCGCGCGGTGGCCAGCTCGTCGGGGGAAAAGCTGTCGACATCGGTCGTGCCGGTGACCACGACCCCGATCATGCGCTCAGCCCAGGTCCGCAGGGAATCGGAGACGTGGCACACGTATTCGGTCACTGACCAAGACTGCGGGTTCAGGCGCCACGGACCGTGCAGCGATCGTGCCTGCTGGTCCATGGCATCAGGGTAGGAGCCGATGGATGTGAGGATCATGTCGAACGGGTGGTCCCAGGTGTGCCCGCATTCGCGGCACGGAGACCCGAAAGTCCTTTCGCCCCAGGTCGGTGTCTGTGTGGTGGTCATCTGCAGCTTCCTTCTCGGTCAGACCCAGTAGGTGGGGTAGTTGGTCCCGCGCAGCAGGGATCGGAGGATCCCGAAACCGACGAGGATGCACGCCGCGATGCCGGCGCAGATTACGAAGGACACCTGTCCTGCCGTGACCATGGTGCCGATGACTGCGGTGGCGGCCGCCGGTGAATGGGGCATACGCAGCAGCAGCATTGCCCCTAGGGCCAGGCCGCCGGCGATTGCGGCCGCCCAAATTGAGTGGGTGATGAGCCCCATGCCGACACCGACCAGGGCGGACACGATCTGGCCCCCAATCACATTCCGGGGCTGGGAGAGGGGCAACTGCGGGGCACCGGCTACGAGGGCCATCGACGCGGCCATCGGGGGGATGAGCAGTATGTGGCCGGACAGCGTGCCCAGCAGTACGAGGCAGACCAGAGCTGCAACGCTCGTCAGAGTTGCCACGAGGAGAGTTGTCGCAGGAATCCGGGCTGGGGCCTGGGAGCCCCAGCGTGAACGGGGTTTGGGGGAAACGGTGGCCGATGCGACAGAACTGCTGGCGGTCATAATCTTCTCCTGTAAGTTTCTAATGGTCTCAAGCACTTGGAACGTTAGTAGGTTGGTCGGGAAGGTGGCAAGATGGATGCATGACCCAACAGCAGCCAGTCACCGGACAATGCCTGGCACTGGACTTGGTGAACAGCGCATATATCGTAGGAGGAACCCGCGGGCGTCTGGTGGACTCGATCGGTTCCCCGGAGCTGTTGCAGGACTGGTGCGCGCAGCGCGTGGATCAGCTGGCACCAGCCGGTCAACCGGGGAAGCTCGGCGATGAGGACCTGAACCGCGTTCGTGAACTACGAGCGGCGATCAGGGGCGCCCTCGAGGCCGTGGTGAACGACCATCTGGTCGGCCCAGATGACGTACAGACTTTGTCGGATAACGTGGCGCTGGCCCATCGGCGCGTAGTGCTGACATCCGACCTGACGATCCGCTATGAATGGTCTGAACCTGACTTCGGGACGCGAGCAAGCATGCTGATCGCAGAGGACGCGATCTCCTTGCTCGCGGAAAGAGCCGCGGGCGTTCATGCCTGCGAGGCCCCCGGATGCATCATGTACTTCATCCCCACCACGGAGCGACGGTGCTGGTGCAGCACGACGTGCGGCAACAGGGCCCGTGTCGCCCGACACCAACGGCGCATGGACAACGGCGACTAATTACCACACTCGTGTTTGAGGCGATCGCCTCCGGTCCTCCTCAGACCCCGGTCTGCTCTACCACGAGTCCGACCTACGGATTGAGGAGCACTACACCGACACCGCCGGTTTCACCGACCACGTCTTCGCCCTGACTCACCTCCTCGGCTACCGCTTCGCCCCGCGCATCCGCGGCCTGGCCGATAAACGTCTCTACATTCCCGGAAAGTCCGACAGCTATCCGACCCTGAAGCCGCTGATCGGCGGCAACATCAATACCAAAATCATCCACGCCCACTGGGACGATATTTTGCGCCTCACCACCTCGATCAAGACCGGCACCGTCACCGCGTCGCTGATGCTCCGAAAGCTGGGCAGCTACCCGCGGCAGAACGGTCTGGCTACAGCCCTGCGGGAGCTCGGCCGACTCGAACGCACCCTCTTTACTCTCGACTGGATGCAAAACCCCCAGCTCCGCCGACGCGTGCAAACCGGCCTGAATAAAGGGGAAGCACGAAATGCACTCGCCCGCGCCGTATTCTTCAACCGCCTCGGCGAACTCCGCGACCGTTCCTACGACAACCAACGCCACCGCGCATCGGGACTGAACCTACTCACCGCCGCGATCACCCTCTGGAACACCGTCTACCTCGACCACGCCATCTGAGCTGCCGCGGGGATTTCGGACAGCGGAATTAGTGGTTTCTTCTACGCTGCCAGGGCTGGCTTTTCATAACCGTAGTGCACTTCGTTAGGCCGTCG